>CAZGVP010000374.1:0-3304 GCA_964529135.1 uncultured Caulobacterales bacterium
CACCAGAAAATGTGATCGACACTGCAGGAACCGGCGGCGACGGCGCTGGCACATACAACATTTCTACAGCTGCTGCTCTCATAGCGGCAGGCGCAGGCGCAAACGTTGCAAAACATGGAAATCGCGCAGCTACATCAAAATCGGGATCTTCTGATATTCTCGCTAGCCTTGGTGTGAATTTGCAAGCCTCTTCGGAAACAATATCTAACTGCATCTCTAAAGCCGGTATTGGTTTTATGTTTGCCGCATATCATCACAAAGCTGTCGCCCATGTCGCAGCCGTTCGAAAGTCACTTGGGGTAAGAACTATTTTTAATATGCTAGGCCCCCTGACTAATCCTGCAGGGGCAAAACGCCAGCTTATTGGCGTATTTGACAAAAATCTGTGTCGCCCGATTGCAGAAACTCTACGCGCTCTTGGTAGTAGTCATGTCTGGGTTGTTCATGGCGAAGATGGCCTTGACGAACTTACCACAACGGGAAAATCTTATGTATGCGCCTTGCAGAATGGGGACATCTCTGAATTTTGCATCACTCCAGAAGAAGTCGGCCTCACCTTGGCCACTCCATCGACACTACGCGGGGGCACACCAGATGAAAACGCGGATGCCCTGAAACGATTGTTCGCAGGCGAAAAAACATCGTACAGAGATATTTCTCTTCTCAATGCAGCAGCCGCTCTGATTGTTGCCGGCATAGCATCATCGCTTAGCGAGGGTATTGCCTTAGGGGCCGAAGCAATTGATTCTGGCAGAGCTGCAAGTGCATTGGATCAACTCGTCTCAATCTCTAACTCAATAATTGACACGCCATGACAATTCTTGACGATATTATTGCTTACAAGAAAGATGAAGTGTCGCTTGCTAAAAACAACGCACCGCTAGGAGCAATTGAAAAATTGGCTAACGATGCTGGCCCTGTGCGTGGATTTGTTAAAAACTTACAGAAAAGGTCCGCTAACAGTTTTGCTATTATCGCAGAGATAAAAAAGGCAAGCCCATCAAAAGGGTTGATCCGCGAAGACTTCATGCCCGAAGATCACGCAAGATCCTATGAGGCTGGAGGCGCCGCCTGCCTTTCTGTTTTAACGGATAATCCAAGTTTTCAGGGAGATGGAAAATTTCTGAGAGTAGCGCGCGCCGCCTGCTCGCTACCAGTTCTGCGCAAAGACTTTATGATCGATCCCTATCAATGTGTCGAAGCGCGGGCCTGGGGAGCCGACTGTATATTATTAATCATGTCATGCCTCAGCGATGCACAGGCATATGAACTTGAACAAGCGGCACGGGAGTTCGACCTTGATGTGCTTGTGGAAGTACATAATGAAAAAGAGCTAGAGCGCGCACTGGATTTGGCAACACCGCTCATTGGTGTCAACAATCGTGACCTCAATAGTTTCGACACTAATCTGTCGACCACTGCAAAATTAGCTCAACTTTGCCCTAACGACAGATTTCTAGTTTCAGAAAGCGGTATTGCAACCAATCAAGATCTCCATACATTACAAGGCTATGGTGCAAAAGCGTTTCTAGTGGGTGAAAGCCTCATGCGGAAAACCAATATTGAGGAGGCAACCAGAACATTGTTGTCCGGAACCACGCATACAGCCTAACCATAAATCATAACAGGTCAGATAAGTATTTTTAAAGGTCACCCTTTATCTTGCCCTTAATTAGGGTCGTTATCCTTTTCAGAGTCATCTTTCTTTTTCCGTTTTCCGAAAATAGAACCCAGAGCACTTTTGGCTGCTTCTTCAACCAAATCTGTTTCTTCCGCTTCCGCTCCATCAGCATCTGCCCGACCTGCGCCAGAACCGCCTGTGGCACGATCCAAAACATTATCCAGTATGCCGCCCGCTGGGGAATCTTTAATACGATCGCCAAGAGCATCATCGACAACACCGCGCAACCGTTTACCGGCCTCACCTTTCAGTAACTGCTGAATATCAATGCTGATTTTTGGTTGAGAAAAAGTGCCAGTAATCCGTACAGGAACTGCAATCCCCTTAGCTCCACCACCATCGGCATTAAGGCTTGCACGGGGTTGCAAACGGACATCCATAGTTTGAGCAGGTAAATTGACTGTTCCAGTACCAACCATGTTTAAGACAGGTGAATCCATATTGATTGTAGGTATTGTCATCACCCCGTTATTCATCGTGAATTTTGATAAAAACGAGCTAAAATCAGTTACTTCAGAGCTGCCACGCGCAGAAGCGACAGCATTAGTCACCGCTGTTGGGTTAACCCCCTGCTTAAAACTTGCAGCAGCACGGGCTATTTTTGCGATATTGATACCTTTGAGCGCGCCATCATTCACTTCAAAACCACCATCACCATCAATAGTGTTCATGATAGCAGCCTGACTAGCGCCCCTTGCCGAGAATTTAAAATTAAACCCGCCAAGACCAAGTAGATTATTAATCTTTAATACATCGATAGAGAATGGTTCCGCATCGACACGGCCCATAGTGAAGTTACCGGCAAATGATGGCGTCGCTGAACGCGCATTTACAACAAGACGGCCTGACCCGTTGCCCTCATACATGGCCATTTTCGGAATCTCCGCAGTCATGCGGCCATTCTCAATCTTTAAATCCATTTCGCTTTCGCCAAATTTCATTTGGTTAAGATAAATGTTCCCTGCCGTAATATCGAGAGCGGCATCAACATTACGCAAGCTGGTAAAATCCATCTTTGCATCTGACCATTCTGGAAAACCATTAGCCGCAGTTGCTGGCGGCGGCATGTAAGGCCTTAGATCAAGCGCTTCAGTACGTAACGTCCCCGTTGCCTTTGGACGCTTCCCAGATAAGGCAAGGCGCAAGTCACCAGTAGCATCAATTTCATCGAATTTAATTACAGCGGACCCAAGACGGAGTAAATCAGGGTTACCGCTGAGTTGTCCGCTTACTGAGAAACTGTCAAATCCTGGCGCTTCAGGTAATGGTGACCCTGCTAGCGCCGCAAGCGCCGGTAAATCTGGAGCGCTGAAGTTAACTGGTCCGGTAAATGTAATCTTGTCACCAAATTTTAATGCAAGATCACCACCTGCAGCACTATCGGCCAGATCAAGTGCGAATTTCAGGTTAGTATCTTCGCCGCGCATATACTTGCCAAGAGTGGTCATAACAACATCAAGGCGCGACGGCGCACCCTCGAAGTTCATTGTCCCTTGAATCTCAAGGGGGGTATCAAGACTATTGAGTGTAATATCAACGTCGATATCATCCATTGTAAATGATTGCTTCGCCGCTGCATCATTATAGTTTGCTTGCCCATTAACAACACGAACATCACCAAGG
>CAZGVP010000375.1:0-3269 GCA_964529135.1 uncultured Caulobacterales bacterium
CCTTGAGGTGTCGTTGGCGTGACAATAACATCATATTTTTGAAAAAATGTTGCGAACCGATTCCCAGCTTCTTTTACAGCAGTATAGGCATTATCAACTTTTTCAGCTGATTGCCGATGCCCCCAATCAAGTAACGTTCGAAATTCCTCAGAAAACCCTCCTGGATTGATGCCCAGCATTTTCTGATGGAATTTATAACCTTCAACTTCGCTAATTAATAAACCTCTTCGTCGAAGCGCTCCAAAATTAAAATCGGATAGATCGACATTTTCTACAATACCAATCTTCTCAAGTGAGGCTTTAACTTTTTCAAACTGATCAACTACCAAAGGTTCAACATCTATAGCTTCAGCCCAGGTTGCATACCCTATGCGAAGTTTATCAGAATGTTTCATCATTTTAGTGCTACCGGACAAAACTGGTAACACCATTGCACAATCTTGCGCAGTACGCGCATGAACACCGATGTGATCAAGTGACGGCGATAAATCTATCAACCCTTCATTAGGGATAACATCATAAGTGGGTTTGTGCCCTACAACACCACAATAGGCTGACGGAATACGCACACTACCCATAGTATCCGTACCGAGAGAAAACCCACACATACCCGATGCAATAGCCGCACCAGAACCACCTGACGACCCACCTGGTGTGAGAGCTTCATCCCAAGGATTTTTACAAGCACCAAAATGCGGATTGTTTGTTGTTGCTCCCAGAGCCCCCTCATGCATATTCAATATTCCAATAGGAATAGCACCACCTGCCTTCAGGTTCTCAATACAAGCGGCATCAGCAGCAGCGATGTGATCGCGATATGCACCAATCCCACCATGCCAAGGCAATCCAGCAACTGCGATATTAGCTTTCACACCAAAGAAAATACCGTCAATCGTCGACAATTTTTTATGGCTTTGCCAACGCTCTGCAGATTGTTCCGCCTCTCCACGTGCCGCATCCATACATAAGGTCAAAAATGCATTCAGGGATGGGTTTAGCTTACTTATCTGCTCACTATAAGCTTCAAGAACATCAATTGGTGATAACGCTCCTGAGGCATACGCATCCGTTAATTCTGTTATCGAGAGCGCAATAATTTCAAATGAGCTCATCATTTAAAACGCTCATCAATTAAACGGATTGGTTTTTGTCGGCTATCTATCTGCGTTAAAGATGAAAGTGTTCCAGGATCACTCAATTCTATTAACGGAGCAATACCTATCTTACGTTTCAAGGTTTCCTGAAGAGCAACCCTTGTCGCTTCTGATTTGTCCTTAACCTCAGCCATAACGATAAAATCATCGCGCCCGTCGTCATCACGAACAGCTTTGCATATAAACTCACCACCAAATGTACTGACCTCTTCCATTAGCGGGCCTATCGCTTGCGGGAATATATTGATTCCACGAATTTTCACCATATTATCAGAGCGCCCGAGAAACCCTTCTACTCGGCGAAAATTCATATCAATTGACGATACATCTGTTTTATACCGCGTTACATCATGGGTGTTAAACCGAATGATTGGATAAATATCATCTTTATAGAGACAGGTTACCACCATATCTCCATCTTCTCCATCATCCACCGGATTACCGGTATCAATATCACAAACTTCTAGATATTGCGCATCTTCCATCACATAAAGGCCGTCTCGGTCCGGCCCTTCGCCGGCTATACAGCCAGTATCACCAACCCCATACCAGTCAAAACACTCCGCCCCGCCCCAGGATTTGGATAATGCTTCTTTATCTTCGCGGCCAAGATGACCTGATATCATACGAATTTTGATATCTTCACCAGGTACAATTCCAGCCTCTGCTGCAACAAGGGCTAATTTTTTAATATAATCTGCAAACCCAACAATCGCCGTGGCTCGAAAATCACGCATCAATTCAACTTGTCGTGCCGATCTCGTTTCAACACCTGTCCCCGCTGACATAAAAACTGCGCTAGTCCAATGCATAACTGCTTCACGTACATAATGACCTCCATTAATCATACCATGGCCGTACACAGAATGAATAATATCGTCAGGGCGCAACCCTTGAAATTGATATAAACGTCCCAATAATAAATTTTGAGTTTCTCTACTTTTCGGACCAAACAACAAGACTTGGGGCGTTCCAGTTGTACCAGATGTGGTATGGAAAATAACAGGTGGACGCTCACCATCCTGATAACTCTCAAAACCTGCAAAATCACCAAAAGGTGGGTTACGCGCAATTGAATCCATAATGTCTTGTTTGTCAAAAACAGGTAAATTTGGCAACATTTCCAGTGATGTAATATCTCCTTGCTCAATACCGACATTACCCCATAATTTTTGGTAGAACGGTGTTTTCCATGCACGATCAACGCAGCGCATAAAGAGTTTATTTTGATGAGCATGCAAAGCATCACGGGATGTTTCTTTTGCGAAACGCACAAAATTATCACCGATCGGATGATCAATCTGCAACTGTTGCCAATCAACGGAGTTAAAATAAGTACGGTGTTGAGACATTGTCATTCCCTTTTAAAGATTAATCAACAATCCCAGCAGCGAGCTTTGCAAGCACGCTAGCATTGGGTATGGTTTCTATAGTATCCGTGAGGTTAATCAATTTTTGGGTTATCTCATCAACCTTCTCACTTAACCCTGATTTCATACACGTGCGAAATTTATTCAATTGCGCATCGCGATCCAGGGGGGCATCCGGTGACCCATATAACGCCGTTATAGTAACCGTTTTTTCCTCACCATTTTTTAATATGGCTTTTGCCGTTTGTGGCGTAAAAGCTGCAGGATCAGAGACACCGGAATCATGTACAAAAATCTTTTTCCCGAGGGTAAGGATATCAGGATTTGATAAATGCTCGCTATCAAATGCATTCAACCCTACCGCTCCATTTAAAAGCGCAACAGCCCCACTAAAACCAAAACATAAGCGAGCATAATTGACCGGCATGCCGTCCATGATTGGACGGCCAACGAGACGCTTTATTAAAGGAGGCGCAATGAGTTCCAGTTTTTCGAGGTTTTCTTCCGTTACACCTTGATCGCGCAATTTCAACACTGCCATAATTCCGCCTTGTGCAGCGCGCCCTGTTGGGAATGGCTTATGGGAAACTTCACTAACACGCCAAGTAGACCCGAGAGAATCGAGGACCGCGGTTATATCCCACTCTTCCTCATATAAAGAAAAAGGTCGTCCCTGAAATTGGTTGTTTACACCAATGAGTAATTCAGATCAGCCATCGATGAGCTCTCGCAGCTCGTCCGGTGA
>CAZGVP010000376.1:0-3248 GCA_964529135.1 uncultured Caulobacterales bacterium
GCTGGGGTGCCAGTTATTTCAATATATTTCGCACCTTTGGCATGATTCTGCGGCTGACTGGGATTGTTTGCCCCTTAAGCATTTTTAAAATTCCGGTACCTGAAGATTCCCGTTCAAGAGATGTAACGTAGGCTGTATTGACGATATGAGATCTATGAACACGCAAAAAATTTACCGGTAAGGTTTGCTCTAGCTCATTTAGGCTTGAACTATGCAAGTGCGTAATGGCGTCGTCGACAAAAACCTCCACATAATCGCCAGCGCCTTTGAAGTGTATAATTCGATCTGTAGAAAAGACCTTTATGTTGTTCCCGTTACGGATTTTAATTTTAGGGGGGGCATTTTTTTGTTGCGCCATATCTAATGCTTGTTGCAAGTGATTAGATTTCATTTCTTCTGCTTGTCTTTGAGCTTGTTCGCGGGCGAGTGCTAAAGCCTGCTGTGCAAACAAAAATAACAACAGAGCGGCAACTGAATAAAAGAAAAAGACATTAAGGAATTGGCCAGGTTTGATGAAAATAAGAAGTGCAAACAACATCAGGGCTATTGCATAAGGCACAGCTTGTGGACGGTGTAAAATTGCGGCGAAAACGGTAATGACAGCACCCGCAATCGTAGGAAGGAACACGGCAAAAACTGCTTTGGCATCATAACTTGGTATCAGAAAAAGTGCAGTGAGGGTAGTAAGAGTAACGCCGAAAAATGTAAGAAGTTGCCTGCTTTGCATAAATTTTCGAGTTATGTGGGCGGTTAGGCATGCGCCAAAACCCAGGGAGAAAACGGTAATCAACAGCAATCGAATATCGTGTACCGGATAGGTATAGGCGAAGAGTCCGCGTGCGGTTTCGGCTATGAGTTGGCCTGCAGCGCACAATGAGATAAAGAACAGGATAATTGACCCAGTACGATCCTCTTCCCGAAAGGCTGTGACAAGAAAATAAAATCCGCCAAGCGCAAAGAAGCCGAACGTTAGCAAAGATGGCCAATAGGATCTTAATGTTAGATTGGCCGGTGAAGAATATGATGCCACATAAATTCCATGCAATGGACGTTGCAGCGGCAAAATACTGTGATGGCCGGATAGCCGAAGGGTGAGTTCTATCTTGTCGCGATTGGTTATGGAATCTGGTAGCGCAATAACTCCATCCATCAAGCCAGGTATTTCCGTTTTTTTCTCATTCGCTGGCTGTCCGTTTGAGCCGATTAGGTGACCATCAATATACAGCTCACTGGCTGCCTTGCCTGAGATAAAAATAGCGAGGGGTGCGGGGGAGTTGCGTAAATTTTCAGGAATGGAGACCGTGCCGCGCATCCAGAGCGTTTTGTGTTGTGGGTCTATCTCCCAGTAATTTACCTTACGGCATTTACTTTCGGTAAATTGCGGTATCGTCGAATTGAGCGCGTCACGAGCGTTCTCACTTTCGGGGCAGACGATGATACTTTTTGAATCGATCGTGCCGTGAGGTGATTGTGCGTCGGCTATATCTGGCATGATGATAACTGCAAATAGCAGCAACAAAATACAAAAAAGGGGATATCGATAAACGGTCATGGCCTACCGTATAACGATTATGACGATATCCGCACTTCCATTCGCAGAAATATCATGACCGTTGGACGATTTGAGGGTGGAATGGGGGTGAGGAGGTCTATTTAAAGAATAACAGCGTTTCACACAGAGGTAATATCCATGGTTAAGACTATTTATTTTTTTGGTCACTTGTTTGACAAGAGCAATATGGCAGGTATTGCGGCACTGACGATGATGGCTGCAACCATGGCATGTGCCAGCCAGTCTTCTACGCCAGGCTCCCAGCCTTCGGCGACAGGGTTAACGGCAAAAGCTCAAACTAGTGAGATCGCCAGCAAAGCCAGTCGCGGTGAAGAGGCTTTCATTTTTGAGGCCAGGAATGGTGAGAGCGTACCGGCTTATCGTGGATCGTTTCAGCAGCGTGAAAATCATTCAGATCCGGCAAGTCGGTTGATCACATTGCACTATGTGCGTTTTCCGGCAACGGGTGATGTGTCCGGTTCCCCGATCATTTATCTTGCTGGTGGTCCGGGTGGCTCTGGCATTGAAACCGCAAAACATGAAAGGTTTCCACTGTTCATGGCGATGCGTGAGTTTGGAGATGTGATCGCCTTCGATCAGCGCGGCACGGGTGCTTCAAACCACTTGCCAGATTGCACGTCATCGCAAAGCCTCAGTACCATTGAGGCAACTTCGGATGCAGAATATATTGCAATCCACAGACTGGCATTTGCTGAATGCCTGACGTTTTGGAAAGGCGAAGGCATTGATGTTCATGGTTATACAACCAGCCAAAGTGTCTTTGATTTGAACGGTCTTCGCGAGCATCTTGGTGCCAAAAAGATAAGCCTTTGGGGAATTTCCTATGGCTCACATCTTGCTCTGGCTGCATTGCAGCAAATAGATGAATACTTGGACCGGGTTGTTATTACGGCCATTGAAGGGCTTGATCAGACGGTAAAGCAGCCAGTGCGCGGTGACGCCTATTTTGATCGTTTGCAGGCAGCGATTAACACGCTTCCACAAGCGAAAGCTAAATATCCTGATGTAAAAGCGATGATCGCGCGCGTGTTAGCGAAACTGGAAGCTGAACCGTTGCTTGTTAATGTTCCCACAAGGGATGGCACAAGTGTTCCATATCTGCTGCAAAAGCGTGATATGCAACAATTTACATCCGCCTTAGCTGCCGACCCTGCTCGTGTGACCTGGATTTTGGGTGTCTATAAAGGTTTGGATGAGGGTAGTACGCAACCTTTAACTGCTTTGTTACAACAAGGTGTTGATCCGACAAATACGGCTATCTCGTTTCGTCCGATGACCTACCTTATGGACGTTGCTTCTGGTTCGGGTGCAGCGCGAAGAGCGATGATTACGGAGCAAGCCAAGACAGCCTTGCTTGGTCTCCATATGAATTTCAGCATGTATCTGGAAACGGTTGATCCGTCACTTGACCTTGGCGATATATTTCGTCAAGCGCCGGTCTCTGATGTACCAACATTGGTTCTGTCGGGTACACTTGATGGACGTACTTATCCTGAGAGTGGGCAGGAAGCGACGGCAGGCCTGAGTGCACGCCAGAGCGTGAGTGTAGTCAATGGGGGGCACAATCTTTTTATGCTGTCACCAGAGGTGACCCAAACCATTCAGGATTTTATGCGCGGTGGGGTTGTGGATCAGCGCGAGATTTTCATTGAGCTGCCGGATTTTTAAAACATAG
>CAZGVP010000377.1:0-3246 GCA_964529135.1 uncultured Caulobacterales bacterium
ATCACCATTGGGCTGCTCTACCATTAGACAATTTTTAAAATCAAGAACATCACGTGTATAAGCGAGCCCATCTTCGTCACGCCCCTGACCTTCAAGCTCTCCTGCATAAGTCAGGAAGTGGCGAGCCTGCCCCACTAAATCCAGACCGAGATTGGATAGGGTTAAATCAATCTCTGTAGACGGAGCATGTCCACACCATTCACATAAGCGTTGCCCAAGAATCAAGGCATCGTCGCCAAGACGCAAAACAAACTCAGATAAGCCAGATTTTATAGTACTATCCATGATGTTTCCTATTTATCAGCCGCTAGATTACATGTTTTTTACTTCATCAGGCACATTATAAAATGTTGGGTGCCGATAAACCTTATCTTTTGCTGGCTCAAAAAAAGCATCATACTCTTCTGGATCGGAAGCTGTAATTTCAACAGAAGGCACTACCCAAATACTCACCCCTTCCATGCGGCGTGTATAAGCGTCACGTGCCGCCTCTATAGCCATACGCTTTCCAGCCCCATGAATAGAACCAGCATGACGATGAGACAAACCACCTTTTGTCCGTATAAAAACTTCCCAAAGCTGTAAGTCACCAGTATCCGCCATGATAATCTCCTATGCAGCAGTTCTTGTGGATTTTTTCACGCTGTGCGCAATTGCAGCTTCACGCACCCAGGCACCATCTTCCCAAGCATTAACCCGCGCCTTTATACGCTCTTTTGCAACGGGTCCTTCACCGCGCACAACTGCAAAAAATTCTTCCCAATCAATAACACCAAAATCATACCCGTTCTTCTCTGCATTGTAAGACAGAGCTTCATCAGGTAACGTCAAATCAAGATACTCAGCCTGCGGTACAGTGACATCAACAAATTTCTGACGCAACTCATCATTAGTTTCGCGCTTAATGCGCCAACGCATAGAGCGCTCGGTATTTGGAGATTTATCATCCGGCGGACCGAACATCATCAATGATGGCCACCACCAGCGATTAAGCGCATCTTGTGCCATGCGCTTTTGTGCATCAGTTCCCTTGGCCAATACGGTCATAATCTCATAACCCTGACGCTGATGGAAACTTTCTTCCTTACATACACGCACCATCGCCCGCGCATATGGGCCATAAGAAGTTCGCTGCAATGGCACTTGGTTCATGATAGCAGCGCCATCGACCAACCAACCAATGGCACCGATATCTGCCCATGTCAGGGTAGGGTAATTGAAAATCGTTGAGTATTTTGCTTTACCAGAATGCAGGGCCTCAATCATCTCATCACGGGACGTACCTAAAGTTTCGGCCGCAGAATAGAGATAAAGCCCATGCCCGGCTTCGTCTTGAATTTTTGCTAACAATATTGCTTTGCGCTTCAGGCTTGGTGCACGGCGCAACCAGTTTCCTTCTGGTAGCATTCCCACAATCTCAGAATGAGCATGTTGAGAAATCTGCCGGACCAGTGTTTTGCGATAAGCCTCCGGCATCCAGTCTTTTGGTTCGATAAAATCATCAGCCGCAACACGCGCTTCAAAAGCCGCCAGCTTTTCTGGATCTTCAACCTTTTCTGGTGAATTCGCCGATGACTTCAGCTTGGATTTTGCAGACTGCAATTCAGTTGTATACATGGAACTTTATCCGGTTACCTACCTAGTGAATAAGCCAGAAAAATGCTGCAGTCAATAATAGACCGAACGGTTGGTCAATTAATAATCCCCAACAGCCCAACCATGAAACAATCGCTATACATCGTTAAAATTTTTAGGATCTCGGCATTTGGGGCCCAATATTGCCTCAAAAACTGGATTGCCTCTGAGCTTCTCGATATGGGGTCGTTGCATTAAGTGAGTCTGCGCACAATTACTTGATAGATTTTCCGCGCTTACGCTACCAAATCGAACAGCTGGTTTAAGAATACCCACTTTGCCTGTGGGCCTGTCCGGCGGATCGATCACATGACCCCGTTTATCATGCGGATTGCCTCAATACCCTTGAGCGTTGCCTTCGCAGTGTGCAAAGACTTAACCCCTTTACCGGATCAGTAATACGCTTGAGAGCAGCGTGATCACTTTCAATGCGATTGTTCCGCCACTTGGCGTTAACGTGAACAACGTCCTTCCCGGGGAGGCTATACTTATTCATTTCGGAGATAACGCGCGCATATGCTGGCGCTTTATCGGTCGTGATCAAAACAGGGGCATAAATTCGCATGGTTTCATGTGCCTGTTTGATGAAAGCCCTTGCTGCATTGGCATCTCGTTTTGAAGTCAACCGGAAGTCAATCACCCGGCCGTGTTAATCAACAGCACACCACAGATATCGCTGCTTTCCATCAACTCAAACATAGGTCTCATCCACATACCAATCGAGACCGCAAAATCCTCACCGTGAGTAAGATCGTCCCGCGATCTCTGGCCCAACCTTCACAACCCACCGATTAATCGTAGCAGGATCAACATCAATACCGCGCTCACTCAACAAATCTCGAACATCCCGATAAGAAAGTGGATACCGAAAATACCAACGCACCGCCAGTAAGATAATCTCAGCCGGAAACCGATGTCTTTTGAAGGGATCTTTGTTCGTAGCTGCTCATTCCATAAGAAAATAAAAACTATAGTCACATCGAAATCAAAGTGAATGTAACGGTCCCAAATGCAGCAGCCAGACGTGAATACTAAAAGCTATCCTAAAACAAAGCACGACAGAATCACCAGACCACCAATGTGGGATTGGCTCCAAATAGTCCAATCGTCAGCAATCTTATCCAATTTGGCCAACTCGCTGAACTCGGAGTTTCATAAACAATAACTGCAATTGAAAAATCCCAAGTACAATCCCCCAACGGGCATGTTTGACATTACGGGCATCACGTAACAACAGCATTATAAACATCACTAAAATAGCAATTGCAGAAAATCGAATAAAAAGATCAATCATCAATATCGCAGAGTTACATCAGATAAAAACCAAGATAGACGAAAATCACTCTAGCTAAATAAATCGGAGCCTATTTTGCAGGATCATTAAACATGCCGGGGCGCAACACAGAACGTCCATCAGGCCATAATTCTTCGCATGCGGTACGTTCTTGCGTCCAGTGAATGCTATCAATACGCCATGCTGTTTTGTGGCGCGTCATATTAAACACATCAATACCACAATGAGCGAGCCGGTCATTGAGCCAAACCTCATAAGGCGCCCAGACCACTGCCAGGTTTTTGCGTTGGAGGATAATCGGGTTCCAAAAAGGCTCT
>CAZGVP010000378.1:0-3240 GCA_964529135.1 uncultured Caulobacterales bacterium
GGTAGAAAAGTAACTAAAATGATGTCCAACCCCACTCAACTGGAGCAGTTTTAATTTCTTCATTTAAATAGCTTGTACGAAACAGCCTCGCAATGCGAGGCTGTTTCCCCTTGGGCCTATGTTATGAAAACGGCAGCAATCCATCTACTCAACGCTTGCCGCAATTTCGTGAATCTTTGCTCTTGTGTCAGCTAAACACAAGATGTGTAGCGCAAGCTATTATCTATTCTCCAAAATCATATGGCCGACAGCTGTATTAGATGCCGGTACGTGGTAAAACCGATGCCGCTCCTCCACGTTTTCGTTTAGAGCGCCACGCATGACATACCACATCACCAGTTCAATGCCCTCAGAACCTGCTTCTCGCAGGTATTCTATGTGTTCGATCAAGGCACCTTTTTCTGGTTCGTTAACCAGTAAGTTCATGAACCGCTCATCCCACTCCGCATTAATGAGCCCAGCGCGCTCATGTTGTAGCTGGTGACTCATGCCGCCTGTGCCAAATACACAGACTTTAAGATCTTCAGGGTAGGATTCAATCGCCTTGCGAACGGCCTTACCTAGTGCATAGCAGCGGCTGCCAAGTGGAGCTGGGTATTGCACTACGTTAACGGCCAGTGGAATAACCGGGCAGGGCCATGCCTCGGGTTGTCCAAACATCATTGTTAACGGAACAGTTAAGCCGTGATCGACTTCCATTTCATTAATGATGGTGATATCGAATGCATCCAACACCAGTGATTGCGCGATATGCGCCGAGAACGCCTGATGACCTTTAACAACCGGCACAGGGCGTGGCCCCCAACCTTCATCCGCTGGCGGGTATTCGGTTGCACAGCCTAGTGCAAATGTTGGAATAATGCGCGCATCAAAGGCCGTGCAATGATCGTTGTAAACAAGAAAAATGACATCCGGTTTTTCGTCGCTGATCCATTGTTTCGAAAATTCAAACCCTTTAAAAATGGGGCCGTAGTAATCATCGTCTGAAATGCCGGTATCTGCTGCAACACCGAGTGCCGGAACGTGAGAACAAGCAACACCTGAGGAAATATAAGCCATTATTTATCCTGCCATTCAGATTTATAACGATTGCCTTCAATGGATCGTCCACCAGAAACCATCATCTTGCGATAATCAGTTGATCCCATACCGGTCATTAAGCCTGCAAGACCTTGGAAGTTAATACCATGAAATGCAGCAAGCTTGGACGTGTAATAAATATTACCACCCAGCTCAAGCAGGCGATTCCACTGTTGGTTTAGCGCCGCATCTCGCTGTTCTGGGGTAACAGGGTATTGGTCGATATAGGCCTCAGGGTCTGCCTTGTACGCGTCACGGTTTGCCTGCAAGCGAAGGCTAATACAAAATTGGTTGAGGTGGTAACCTTTGGCGGCCTGATCGCTGTCAAACACAATTGTGCCGGGGACATCATCATATTGTTTGCTGTCTGCCATAAATTAAGCGCCTTGGGGCTTGAATGCTGGGATGCGAACATCTTGTTTATCTGTGTATGCAAAATAGCAAAAAAGGCAGCTGACCGCTTGCTAATTGTACGTTTTGCATGAAAATATGTCGACGGTATATAACTTACAAAAACATCAATAGGTCATTAATGAGTATGCGAATAGCGATTACGGGTGCTGCGACGGGTATAGGGCATGAGGTTGCAAGTCGTCTAGTTGAAGCCGGGCACACTGTGCACGCCTTCGATATAAATAAGCCTACGGCAAAGGTTGATCGCTGGGTTCAGACCGATATGAGTAGCGCTGATTCGATTCAAAGCGCGATTACTTCGGCTGAAGGTGTTTACAACGCGCTAATAAACAACGCCGGCTTACCACCACGAGAGGGGCTTGAAGAGAAAATTCTGCAAGTGAATTTTTTTGGACTCCGGGCGTTCCTGGTTGGTATGCAGGAAAAGCTCGCTACAGGTGCATCAATTGTGAATACGGCATCCAGAGCGGGTGCGATGTGGCGAGATAATTTGGATGAAGTTAAGCAACTGCTTGCACTGGAGGCGTCTAAACTCACAAGCTTTATTCGTGAACATAATATCGATCCAACCCGAGCCTACAATTTATCGAAAGAAGCACTTATTGTAATGACCATAGCAGACACTGAAAAAATGGTGGCCCGCGGGTTGCGAATGAATACCGTTAGCCCAGCCGCTGTAAGCACAGGCATATTGGATGACTTTCATAAAGCCTTTGGTGAGCGTATGGAAAAGAATGTTGCGCGGGTTGGGCGGCCAGGGGTGCCGGGAGAAATTGCTGATGTCATTGTCTTTTTGGCATCTGAGCAGAGCCGATGGATTAACGGGCAGGATGTGGTTATTGACGGGGGTATGAGTGCGATGATTATGAGTGATGCCTTGGGGCTTTAGGCGAGCGATTCGATTAAGCGTTAAATCTCTGCCATTTGCATTGGTGCTGGCGTTTTTCGAATCCGTGTATAGATCATCATTTCTAGTCGGTTAATTCACACTATTTCTTAAAAACAGTTCACTGAATTGATTTTCTACCGATCTCTTCTATAGCAAAATGAATTTGCGGTTTAGGTTCTTATAGAGGGCCGTCCGGCTCTAGTAGTGTGTTTGCTAGTTCCCATCCCCTATTCATTGATCAACTAATCTCAGCAAATAAGATTGCGGCAACAAATTCAATGAAAAAACTCTGCCTTTTATTCGCAGCATTCTTTTTAGTAAACTCCAATTTGAATGCCTCTCCAACCGTTACTGAAAATTCGATCAGTTGGCCTGATGATGGATGGTACCAAGTGCAATTGGTATCAGATGGTGAGATATTTAATATATGCGAGGGCAGTCGGTCGTGTGAAGTGTCACCGGGTGAGTATATTGTTATCAACCATTCTACTGGTGAACGGTTTAAGAATATTCTTGTGTTGGGTGACGACTCCAGTCAGGAGATGATGGATAAACCAGAAAATAATGATGTAATAACCGTTTCAGGGAATGTTATCAGCTGGCCTGATGATGGCTGGTATCAGGTGCAGAACGATATCGATTATATGGAAGTTTGTGCTGGGACAAGATCGTGTACTGTTGAGCCGGGAAGTTATATTGTTATTAACCATACTACTGGGGAGCGATATAAGAATATTGAAGTCGCTGATGAAATAGCTGAAGAAGTTGAAGAAGAAGTTGAAGAAGTTGTTGAAGAAGTTGTTGAAGAAGTTGTTGAAGAAGTTGTTGAAGAAATTGTTGAAGAAATTGTTGAAGAA
>CAZGVP010000379.1:0-3235 GCA_964529135.1 uncultured Caulobacterales bacterium
CATCTTCAATCAACGCAATTGGACCATGCTTCAGCTCGCCTGCCGCATACCCTTCGGCATGGATATAGGAGACTTCTTTGAGCTTTAGCGCTCCCTCCATAGCGATCGGGAAATATACGCCGCGCCCCAAAAATAATGCACTTCTTGCTTTAAAAACGCCTTCAGCAATTCTCTTTATACCTGCCTCAAGTTCGATCGTCTCGTTAACCAAGCGCGGCAAACTATGGAGCGCAGCCAAGAATTTTTTCTCCGCATCAGGATCAATACTCCCCCTCGCCTTACCCACAGCAATACACAACATAGCAAGAACAACCAACTGCGCTGTAAAAGCCTTGGTTGAAGCAACACCGATTTCTGGACCAGCATGAGTTTGCACCAGATAGCTCGCCTCTCTTGCAATCGTAGACTCAGGAACATTCACTAAAGCAACTGTCGGCGTCTTGCGCGCCTTACAGTAGCGAAGCGCCGCTAAAGTATCAGCCGTCTCGCCAGATTGCGTTATGAAAATCGCAGGACCCGTTTGTGGCAAGATCGGCTTCCGGTACCTGTATTCTGAAGCTATGTCCGTCTCCAGAGATAATTTAGCCAGGCCCTCAAACCAGTATTTCGCCGTTTGGCCGGCATAATTTGATGTCCCACAAGAAACACAAACGACGCGGTCAGCGCCCGCAAAAGCAGCAATAAGATCTTGATCAAGCTGAACATGATTATCGCTTTGATTCACGTACGGAGCCATCGATCTGGCAATCGTATCAGATTGTTCAAAAATCTCTTTACGCATGAAATGGCTAAACTCGCCAAGTTCAACCATCGAAGCGCTCACTCTGCTGGTCAAACGCGCACGCTCTACCCGCAAACCCTCAGAGCTATAAATTTCAGCCTTGTCGGGATAGGTTACCACCCAATCACCTTCTTCTAAATAACTCACCTCGCGGGTAAGTGGGGCCAACGCGATTGCATCCGAGCCAAGATACATCTCACCCTCGCCATAACCTAGTACGAGCGGACTTCCCCTGCGCGCACCAATCATTAAACCGCCATAATCGGCAAAAATAGCGGCAATCGCAAATGCGCCACTCAAACGGTCGAGCATTTTGGCAAAAGCTTGCGTGGCATCCATACCCTGCTCAAGGTTGTAATCGAGCAGATTGGCAATAACTTCACTATCTGTTTCAGACTTGAATACCTGCCCTAAAGCCTCCAATTCAGCCTTAAGAACACCAAAATTTTCGATGATACCATTATGGACTATAGCAACTTTTTCCGTAATGTGAGGGTGAGCATTTACAACATTTGGCTTACCATGAGTTGCCCATCTCGTATGCGCTATTCCGGTTGCACCATCCAAGGGCGACTGTTCGACAAGATGCTTAAGTGACGATAATCGGCCCTTGGCGCGACGCTCTTCAACCTGACCATCCTCGGAAATGGCGATTCCAGCCGAATCATATCCCCGGTACTCAAGCCTGGCTAGCCCGTCCAGCAACCGACCAGAGACGCTAGAGCGTCCTGTAATACCTACTATTCCACACATAATTCTACCCTAGTAAACGTGCTGGCAACACTACGTCCAACAAATAGTCAACAACGCTATACGTCCACCTAAAGATTGCCATGCTGGAGTACACTTTCACTTATTCTGTAACAATTCTCAAACGAAACGCAAACCTATTTCAACACACCCAGCTTGCATTATTCAAATTCTAACCGCTCTTGAGAAAAGTAAAATAAAGACCGTACATTCACGTCAATATCTTCTTGGTCAGCACCCAATAGACGCGTGACTGCTTGCGACCGATCTTCCAGCCCTTTGCTAAAATCATCTGTGATCTTCTGCTCTGTTCCGCTGAGCCTCAACTGGTCCATAATCTGAGTATACAAGACAACAGATCCGGCCATAAACAAAGATTCATAAACAATTTTGCTCGCAATTTTCTCCTGGATTGTATGATACCTGAACTGTCCAAACATCTTTTCAACAGGCTTAATGATGAAATCCAATTCCTGACGTAAGCTCGGCTTGCGCATAAGATAATTTTTAGCCGCTAACATATGCGCTTCCATCTTCTCAATATCAGCTGGCTCAAGCCCGTCATGTACGATGATAACATCAAGGTCTGACCCCCGCACCAGCTCCCCCAGCGCAGCAACTTCTCGTGGTTCATTATGCCCTAAAAAATAAGCAAGATCACCAGCAATAAAAGCACAGGCCCTATGGCCTTTCAGGTCACCTAAATTACTAAATACATCTGAGAGGATATTCCGCGCGAGACTAATTTTCCAACGACTTATCGTGCGGTGTTCGTTACTCAACCAAATAAGCTTTTCGGCAACCTCATCTCTTTGGTGACTGATAGACATCAGCGTAAATGACATAAAGTCACGCAATATAGACGGGCTAAGGCGTATCATATCTTCACGTGTTATATCATAACGCAAATAATACCTGGAAAACTGCGATATTTGTAAATCATCAGACGAAAAACAAGCCTGCCATAATTCAAGATGCCCCACTTCGGGCAGATGCGCATGAAGTTCCTTGCCAAGCATAGGGCCATTATCAGAAATAAGCATGCCAATCCGTCGCGAGAGTGCTTCAATATCAACTGCCATCTGCTTACCTCCAAAGTCCACTTTTGCTCGCAAACAATAAACCCTACATCTTCAGGTCAAGTCTTTTCGGCCATACCCTTCAAGGCGCTTAACCAGTGTAGACACATCCTGCGAACGTGATTTCGGCATCACAAGTATAGAATCAGCTGTTTCAACAACAACAAGATCATCCAGGCCAATCACTGCTATCGTCTTTCCAGCACTCACAAGGCAGTTATCCTTACTATCGATCTCAATGGCATCTTCGCTCTCAATCGTATTTCCCGAAAGGCGGCCTATCGCGGCCCAAGACCCTACATCATCCCACTCTATATTATCAGCTACAACCATAGCTGCTGCATGCGTTTTTTCCATAATTGCGTAATCAAGCGAGATGGAAGGGCAAAGCTCAAGCGCGCTCCGGGACAAGGTAACAATGTTTTCCTTATGCTCAGCATTAGCCAATGCCACCATTCCGGCTTCCGCAATACGCGGTTCTAACAGGTCAAATTGCTTCAGCATCGTCCCTGCAGAATACAGAAAGATACCCGCATTCCAAAAATATTGCCCTGAATTTAGATAAGCTTGCGCAGTTGCCAGTTCCGGTTTCTCGGTAAACCATTTAACATCGTAACAGTTATCG
>CAZGVP010000380.1:0-3227 GCA_964529135.1 uncultured Caulobacterales bacterium
ATAAAGGGCCATTCTGAAGGTATTGATACGCATAATATGCATCGTTTGCATCAGATTCTTGTCGCAAGCTATTTAGTGTTTTTTCTAATTTTGATGTGTTTTCTGCATTAAGTGCTCCACGCACTAAATTACGAACCCTTTGATTTGAAATTTTATCTAGCAAGATTCACCTCAATTTGAATTTTTCTCAAAAGTATCATTACTAGATTCTCTTCATTATTGTGACCCCGAGTAGAGGGACTGGCATAGGAAATTGATTATTATACATGAAATGGGTGCCATTTTGTGGACACGCAATCGGCACGCAAAATTTGATATTGCCTGATTTTGAATGATTATCGGTGATCACTTATGATCACCGATGAGAAATTAATACAATTAAATCAATGCTTTGATGGTTTATGATCTGTGCAAAGATCGGCTGCTAAGGGAGTAGGCGTGTAAGTGTCATGATCGGTATAGCAGAAAACATGAATGTCTAATCAATTCTCATCCATGCTTTCTACTATGATCACAAAGTAGTGTTTCTTGGTAATAATCTCTAACTTGGCATCCTTCAACTTTGCACAGAGAGATTAAAAATGATCTTCTATTACCGTCTTCTTAGCTTCATCATTTACTGAATACGCATCTTTTGGCAGCGAGACCATTTTATTTTCACCAATATAAAATGATGCCGTAGCTTCTCGAGTAACGCCTTCATCCAGTTCAGCGACAACGCGGATATTATAAACACCTGCTCTTTTCACTTTTAGATCGCATGAAAATACACCATCACCGCGTATTCCGTCACCGCGACTACCACTGTCATTTAGAGTGACCCTCTTTTTTCTGGGTGTAAATCTAGAGAGTCTCGGAAACCTCTCCTGCATTATTTGTCTTTCTACCTCTAATCTCCGTTTAGTATCATTTTGGGTTAGATTTTGAGATACACTAGGAAGTTCAGAGAGAGGAATAGACTTATCAACAGGACGACCAGGTATAAGAACACCGCCTCCGCGCTGACGATTTTCTGGCGTTAGAGGCCCAAAAGACCCAAGCTTATCCTCTGTTTCGCTATTTGTTTTGCGTGTAGCTGGCTGTGTGATTTCTGCAAAAACCTTAACAGGTTTTATTGGAGTTGTACCATTGAACATATTTGCAACAAGAAGTGGTTTTCCTTTGAAGCTTTGAATGTCCAAGGCCAAACGTAATGGGGATTTTCCGAAAACGATAACATCATTTTCTTCTGTCTGATTGCTGTTATTTTTTGCAATTACTTTCCAAATACCTTGATGATCGGATTTTCCTTTGCAGGTAATCGGTAAGTTAAGCCGCGCAAGCAAGTGAGTATTACCATGGCGTGTTTCTATGCCAGCAGATTGAGATTGGTTTAAATCAACCTTACATCCGCGAGGCGTTACTAGTTGCGTATTAATCCTATCCTTACCTGAAGTAACCCAGGTTGAGGCGATATCAACATGTTTATCATCAGCAGTTGCGAAAAAAGCAACCTGATTAGTCTGTCTTGGCCGCAATGATTTACGCGGATCAATCAGCATTGTATCGTCGGCCGCAGAAGCTGCGATAGATAAAAAATGTTTTCTTAATTCAAGCGCACTCAAACTGGGATCTTCAACATGCGACCCACCACTTGCTAAGGCAACATCTGTTAAGACTGTGCTGGAGAGGTCTGTTCCAAATCCTATGGAATGAAATACAATATTATTACCCGTAATCGGTGCCATTATATCATTTAGATCAGAACCAAAAGGAAAATTATGTCTCCCATCTGAAAACAACAATAAGATTTGGCGTGGATTGGGCGACGCTAATCCTGTTAGTTGGCCAACACCCTGTGTGACACCGTCGATGATGTTCGTTCCTCCTGACGCAGAGAGATTGGATATCGCAGTTTGAGCATTTGGTACGGTTGTCCCATTAATGGGCTGAATATTAAATACCGGAGTTGTATTACCCGCCGATGTTGAAAATGTTGTCATCCCGACGCGATGCCCACCAACAAGATCAATAAAATCCACAAACGCTGTGGCAGCATCACGCAATGCCTGTATTTTATTTTGCCCAGGCTCCCCTGAGGGGCCATTCATTGAGCCGCTAACATCAAAGACAAGTGCAAAATCTGCCTGCTGACTTCCCGTAACAAAATTTATATTTGGTGTCTCTGCCCCAACACTTACTGTGACAGGACGAATTAAATCTTCCTCATCAAAATCAGGAGTAGGTGCACCTGTTATGTGATCGGGAAAACATTCAGTTGACCAACCAGCCGTAGAATCATGATTTTGTCCATTATTTGTTGTCAAGTTATAACGCCCAGGATTATCTGTGCCCGGCGATCCGATAGGTACACTATTACTCCAAGGAATAATGCAAGCATAATAATTTCCAGGCGGAACTGCTTCTAAGACATACTCCCCTGCATTAAGCACTGCGTCGAAACTAGTGGCCGTGAAGGTTTCGTACACCGGTTGTGATGTATCTGAAGGATCATAAAACCAAAGTCTTGCTCCCTCAACATTGTCACCATTGGGCATGGTCACTTTTCCTGAAATCGATCCAGTCGTAAAGGGGGCTGTACCATTTGGAAAGGAGCCAGCGCCTGGATAGTCTTTGGCTGCCGACTGTATGTCATCAGCCTCAATAGTAGCCAGCGCATTTTGAGCAGCAACATCAGTAGAACTAGCGAATGGAAACATCGTTTTACGATCAACACCAGCAAACGCTTGGCTGGTATGTGATAACCCGAACAAATGTCCAATCTCGTGGATAGCGACGCCAAGAACATCAAAAACTCTCGGTGTTATATTTGGAGTCAGTACGTAATCGAACCCATTTGGGTTCCAGGACATATCCATGTCCAACATGGTTCCAGGTTGCAGGGTCATACCATTCGGATAGTCACTAACCGGCAATGTAACAGGAGTCGGATTATTGCCAACCCTATCAGAACATTGAACAGTGCGGTTTCCTGCATTCAAAACTATGGGGGCACCTACATATACTGTGGTGATCCCGCGCGCGATTGTATTTGCACCGAATGGATCAGTTGTATCACTCCAGGTCACGATATTTTCTAAGTCACATCCGATATCATCAGTCGCCGTATCGGCTAAATTGTTAAAGGAAATATTGGAGTTAGCACTGGCTTGCCATGCATTAAATGCTGTTTGCATTTCTGCACGAAGGTCTGCTTGGAGAATATTAGTAGTTCCGGCTCCTTGGGA
>CAZGVP010000381.1:0-3198 GCA_964529135.1 uncultured Caulobacterales bacterium
ATGGGGGCCGATCTTATAGCGATTGATCGTGCTATGCTACATGAGCGCACAGGTGGGGTGGCGTTAAAATCACTGTATGAAGCGGGCTATAAAGTCAAAGCGCCATCACGTGTATTCGCCATTATGGATCATATTGTTTCCTTTCGTGAAGGACGCGGGCGTGATGAGGCGCGTTCTCCTGGTGGTTCTGTATTCATTACAGAAACCAGAGCGCTCGCGAAAAAAGTAGGTATACATCTGATTGACACGGACGACCCTCATCAGGGAATCGTGCATGTGGTTGCCCCGGAGCTTGGGATTGCTCTGCCGGGTTTATCTCTTGTGTGTCCCGATAGTCATACATGTAGCCTCGGAGCTTTGGGGTGTTTGGCCATCGGAATCGGCTCCAGCGATGTCGGACATGTCATGGCAACGGGTGTATTGCGTGCAACCAAACCCAGACAACTGCGTATAAAGATTAATGGAAAGTTGAAAGAGGGCGTTTATGCCAAGGATATCGCACTTTTCTTAATCTCAAATTATGGTGCAGATGGTGCGAAGCGCCGGGCGATTGAATTTTGCGGGCCTGTTATTGATGAGATGACTCTTGAAGAACGCTTGACACTTTGCAACATGGCAGTTGAGTTCTCTGCATATACGGCTGTTATTGCGCCGGATGAAAAAGTATTTCGGTATGTTCATGGGACCCAATTTTCACCTGATAAAGAGGAGTGGGAATCTGCCAAACAATTTTGGACTGATCTTTTTACAGATGATTATGCAAACTTTGATGAAGAAATTGAAATAAATGCTGATGCTATTGAGCCAATGATAACATGGGGAACCAGCCCGGAACATGCTTCTTGTGTGAGCAAGGGTGTTCCTTTGTTAAGTGCTTTGGGAGCGGCGAAACATAATAATATAAAAACCGCTATGGCATATATGGACGTAAAACCTGATGATCAATTTCAAGACCTTACAATCGCGGGGGCGTTTATCGGGTCATGTACCAATGGTCGATTGTCTGATTTACGGGAAGCAGCTCGAATTCTAAAAGGAAAATCTGTGGCGCAAGGCGTTCGGGCTGTGTGTGTTCCTGGATCTTGGTCTGTGCGCAGACAAGCTGAGAAAGAAGGAATTGATATAATATTCAAGGCTGCTGGGTTTGAATGGGGGACACCTGGATGTGCAATGTGTTTTTATGCAGGTGGTGAAACTTTTGCGCCGGGCGGCCGGGTAATTTCTTCTACTAATCGAAATTTTGAGGGTCGCCAGGGCCCAGGTGTGCGTACGCACCTGGCCAGCCCTGCCACCGTTGCGGCGAGTGCAATAGCGGGGCGAATTGTCGTGGCTTCGCAAATAGAAGAGTTTGAAGGGGCCGCATGATGAAAACTCGCCAACCTTTCTTGCGCCATACCGGTGTTGCTGCGGTGTTTATGCAAGACAATATTGATACTGATCAGATTATACCGTCTCGCGAGATGGTCTCAGTTAGCCGTAATGGTCTTGGTGTTGGGTTGTTTGCCGGTCAACGGTATCTATCATCAAAAAAACGTACCCCTAATCCCGACTTTGTATTGAATGCACCTGCTTATCGTGATGCGTCAATTTTTTTATCAGGCATGAATTTTGGCTGTGGCTCATCACGAGAGCATGCAGTATGGGCATTGGAAGATTTCGGAATTCGGGTCATTATTGCCCAGTCTTTTGGTGAAATTTTTCAAAGTAACTGTGCTCGTAATGGTGTTTGTGCGATATCACTGGGCGCTGAAGAGATTGAGCAACTCGCAGACTATGTAAGTCATGATCCCCAAGAAAATCGCCTCATTATCGATCTTGAAAAGAAGGCTATTCAAACGAGCACAGGTGCAAAACTTGAGTTTTATTTTGAAGTTGATCCTTACCACCTGAAATTATTATTAGAAGGTATTGATCCAATAGGACTTACACTGAAAATGAGCCAGGATATTGATCAATTCATAGTTGATGATAGCGCTAACCGTCCTTGGTTATATACAGGTGACTAGAACCATGTGTGGCCAATATTTACTCAGCCGCAGCGTTTTTCATTGATCGTGGCTGAACAGGCGTAGCAATAACATTGCGTTGATGTAGAGCGTTAATCTGGTTTTCATTGAACCCCAAATCTCGTAAAATTTCGATACTGTCTTCGCCAATTCCAGGAGGGTCAAGACGTTTTTCGAGGCGTTGTCCGGCGATACTTACTGGTAAAGCTGGGAGAGATGTGTGTTGGCCTGTCTCGGGGATTGTTACATCCAAAAGTCCGCCACTTTCACGCAGGTGTATATCGTCTGTAAGCTCTTCCGGTCTTGCAATAGGGGCAAAGGGTAAACCTGTGCGTTCCAGTTTTTCCATTAATTCTTCTTGCGTGAAGTTAGCGAATAATTCCTTCAGTCGCGGCAGAATAATATCACGCTTGGCTACACGATCATTATTGGCCGCAAGGTTTTCATCATTTGCCCAGTCTTCTAATGCAAAGGCATCGCAAAATGCACGCCATTGAGTATCTGAAACAACGCCAACAAATATTTTTTCATCATCTTTTACATCAAATACATCGTATACAGCCCATGCTGAGATGCGTGCTGGCATTGGTGCTGCAGGAGTGCCTGTAACGGCATGCTGCGCCATGTGCTGGCCTACCAGGAATACTGTGGTCTCATATAGTGACGCGGTTACATGCTGTCCCTTTCCGGTATTATTTCTCTCTTGTAGAGCTGCCAGAATTGCGATGGCGCCAAACATACCGCCGGTTACATCAATAACCGAACTGCCGGCTCGCAAAGGGCGCCCAGGAGGACCAGTCATGTAAGCCAAGCCACCCATCATCTGGGCGACCTCATCAAGGGCAGTACGGTGTGCGTAGGGTCCATCAAGAAAACCTTTTTCTGAACAGTAAATCAGGCGCGGGTTGCGGGCTTTGAGAGTATTATAGTCAAAGCCAAGTTTATCCAGAGCGCCGGGCCGGAAATTTTCAATGAAAATATCTGCTTCATCGATAAGCTTGTGAACGAGGCTTGCGCCTTCTTCTGATTTGAGATCTACCGCCAGGCTTTTCTTGTTACGGTTGTACATCAGGAAATAGCCAGATCCTGACCCTTGAAGGCGACGGGTCTTGTCACCATCCACAGGCTCGACTTTGATCACATCTGCGCCGAGGTCAGCTAGCATTAAGCCAGCGGCAGGTCCCATCACCAT
>CAZGVP010000382.1:0-3194 GCA_964529135.1 uncultured Caulobacterales bacterium
GGCTGATGTGTCGGCGATACCATTAACAATCGGGAAACCGCCAAAATTATGTTCCGAAAACCCAGCTACGCGGATTACAGGCGCTGGTCCATCATTGTCTTCGTAATAATGGGCCCGTACCCGAGCGCGAAAATTATCATTTGGTTTAAATAAGGCTGTTCCGCTTACGGACCAGGTAGTTTCCTCGCCAAGCTCTTGCCCCGGAACCGCTGCATTATCGTAATGCCCGCCGTCGAGGTCATAACTTGCATTTAATCTGCCAGTGAGTACGTCGCCTAAAATTGGGCCTTCCACACTGGCTCCAACACGATATTCGCCCCGCGATGCTGCGAGCCATGAAGCGTCTACATGAAATTCATCACTGGGGTCTTTGGTGATGTAATTGATCGCACCGGAGAATGTATTACGACCAAAAATTGCAGATTGTGGGCCTTTGATAACCTCAACCCGCTCTAATTCTTGCACACCAATGCCTTGAATGCCGCCCGTTACGATGATGCCATCAATAAAAATTGTCCCGGTGCGTTGAAGGGGGCTATTGGCATCAAAAGTGACGCCCCGAAAGCGAGGAGAAGTTTGAACACGAGCTGGTACCCCGTTCACAGTTTCAACAAAAAGGCCGGGTGAGGCTTTTGCGACATCAAAGATATCCTCAAAACCACCGTCCTGAAGCTCAACTTGTCCAAGAGCTGTAATTGCAAGAGGGGCGTCTTGAAGTGTTTGCTCCTTCTTACGCGCTGTAACGATAATCGTATCTGTTTCATCATCTTGGGCAAGTGCGGGGGTTGCGGTTATAGCAATAAGGCTTCCAATTGCTGCGCCACTCAATAATATATTTCTCATTTCTTCTTCCTCTTGGTTTTCGACCCATCACTATTTTGTGATAAATGGTATATCATTTCAGGCAAACAGGGTTAGTAATTTTTCGAGTTTTCCGGATTTGAGTGCTTTTTGAGTGTGGATATGTTGCTAATGGGCAACGAAATTGCCTCAAAGGATGTGTTTTGAAGAATGAGTAAGTAATAAAAAGCGCGATTTGCCCAAAACAATATTCTATTCGAGGGGCCAGCATCCTGATTGCAATGAAATTAAAAAGATAGAATTGGGCTCATGAAATGACATACCAACTACTCACCTTTGCTCATATTATGTTGTTCGTCTTCTGGTTGGGGGGTGATTTAGGGGTGTTTATCCTTGGGCAGCAATCGCGCCGGACCCATGTGTATTCATTGCAAGAGCGCCTGACCTTGTTGAAGGTTTTGATGATGGTTGATATGGGGCCACGAACCTGCATTGCGTTAATGGTGCCTGTTTCGCTTATGATGGCCCGGTTTGGGGGATGGTGGTTGGTGCCTACCTGGCTTCTGGTTCTGGGTTGGGTTATTGGAGGTGTTTTGTTTGCGGCTTACTGGATTGCCTTTTTCAGGCAAGGTACTTCTGAGGCTGCGATAGCCAAAAAAGTGGATTTCTGGCTTCAGATCATGCTTGCCCTGTTTTATGCAGGGATTGCTGTTACCTCTCTTGCCAGCAATCGGCCATTTGCCCAAGACTGGCTTGCAGCCAAAACATTCCTTTATTCGTTAATCTTTGTCATGTCGATTATGATTGATTTTTCCTATCGCCCTATTGGCCCGGCGTTGCAAAGATTGATCGCACAAGGATCCAGTCCCGAAACGGACGCGCCAGTTTTGGCAATTCAAAACCGAACCCGCAAATGGGTATTATCTATCTATGTATTGCTATTTTTGATTGGTTTTGTTGGTGCTGTGAAACCATTCTAGAGTGAGACTTAAAAACGCGCTCTTGGCTGTACTCATTATTAACACACATCTGAGAATCATTCACATTAATTGAAATTTCTCTTAATTTCTGTACAGATTAAATATCCAATTCTTCAAAAAACTCTAACCATGCACCATCTGGCGCACGAATGGCTATCAATTTGACTTGTCCGTAGGGAGCAAGAGACGTTGTGATAGGTTCGTATTCTAATGCCACTCCTTCATCGATCAGATAGGTGGCTAATTTTTCAATATCTGGTACCGGAAACCGTAACATGAGATTGCCTAAATTAGGCGGAGTTGCGCGTTCGGAAAAATCGCGACCCGAGTAATTTTCGAATTGTAATAATTCAATGGACCCTTCATTCTCTCCAGTGGGGTTAACGATCCTGATATCACGCGTAACGCTTACCATTGCCTGTTTGGACATGCCTAAAACGTGTTCAGATTGTGAGTCACTTGGAGCACGGTGTTCAAGGTAGGTTTTGAAACCGAGAATGCCCTGATAAAACTCAAGTGCTCGACTCATGTTTGCAACCATTTGCGTTGAGTTAAATGTACGCGATGTTGTTTTTAGGTTTGGCCACCCTTCCAGCGGGGGAGTAACGCGCTCAATAAAGGCAATCCTAATGCCGTCTTTGTGTCGCGGTATCCATTCCTTTACAATGAATGGGCCAAACGAAAAGCGTACAGGCGCTGATGGTGCTTGCCAGCCTGCATTGGTGACTTCATGCGCAGTCAGATTCATATCATTGACACGAATGTTCATATTATAGATCCCACCTGTTTCCCATGCTTGGGAGTGGTTTCGAATACGAACTTGTTCAACGCCATCAAAGTCAATAATACGAACGAATCCTGAGATACTTGCAGGGTTTGCTACGAGTGAAAACCGTGCTTTAGTGGATGCTGGTAAATTCCAAGCCTTGAGGGTTTTTGATGGAACTGTGCCTTGGCTGCGAATTTCCCAACCTAGTATGTCCGTATAAAATGCAGTCATTTCATCAAGGTTTGTGACGCTAATGACTGTTTCTCGCCACCCGCTTGGAATGAGTGCTGATGTGTCTGCTATGGGTTGGACTTCAGGGGCGAAGCCGCGTGTGTTTGTGTCTTGTGTTGTATTTGATGGATGATCTTGCAATGGGGTAGAAGAGCCTAGGTTATCGCAACCATTTAAAGAAATTATCAATGCGCTTAAAACTGCTAAGTGTTTCATGGAGCTACCCTATTTTGATGGTGATAACGGGATGTATGATGGAGTGTTACTGCTTATTTCTCAAGTGTTACTGCGACACGAAATCCTAATAAATGACTATGATAAACAGCAAAATCTCCGACCTGGGCACCTGTCCTGACCCTGTCTAGCCCCCATGTTATGTACCAATTTCTAATAGAGTTTCTGGTACAGGTGGC
>CAZGVP010000383.1:0-3188 GCA_964529135.1 uncultured Caulobacterales bacterium
TAAATCTTTTCGGCATGGCTGTTGACGATTGCTCTTAGCCAAGTGCGCTTTGTGTGGCAGGGATTTTTTTTATAAACCTGTTATATATTAAGGGTATAAGGGAAACTAGAAAGAGCGCAATCAGCGCAGGGCCTACTTTTGCAAGTAATGAGACTATTACAGCATCAGCATCGTCTAAACTAACTGATTGATCACGGATGAATTCAGCGGCACCAGCGCCTACCCAGCTATAAGCAAGAGTACCAGGGATTATACCAAACAAGGTGGTAACCAGATAATCTCTATATTTAGCTCCCAAAAGTGCCGGGGCTATGTTGGCTATGGCGAATGGAACGGCCGGAACAAGGCGCAATACGAACATATATGAGAAGGGGCTTTGGTTAAACTCGTCTTCCATTTTCTCAAGGAAAGGCCCGGCAATTTCACGCAGGGTTCCACCTAGGGAGGTCTTGGCTACCGCAAAAAGAATGGAAGCCCCGAACGTAGCGCCAACAACTGTCGCTGCTGAGCTGATAAGTGGCAACCCAAAGGTGACGCCGAACAGTGCGCCGCCAGCAATGGTCAGGATGCCGCCAGGCACCATGAATGCAGTTGCGGCGGCATAAATGAGCATGTAGATGCCAACAACGAGCAGAAGATTTGTGGCAATCTTGTCGTCAATCCAGCCTATATTTTCGCGTAATGATTCCAAGCTTAGGCTTTTGTGGGCACCAGTTGCAAAAACTAACCCCAAAACTGCTAGTATAATCAAAAAGGGTAGAAGTCTCACAATTAGATTGGGTTTTGCTTTTGTCTCTTTAGTCATATTCGCCCTCCGTGGCGATAATTAACGCCGTGCAGCAATTTGCACATGTCTCCTCTCATCCAATTAGCATTTTGTGACGCAAATGCTCTTAAAGATCGCTCCGGAACAGTCACATATACGCGAGAGGGCAGTGATAATACCTTACTCAACTGTCTCTTATTGGGATTTTGTGCTAATCCTCATGCATATTTAAAAATATTGGCCCTGATAGTTGATTTGGGCCGATTTGGCTTGACCTTATTGGCCCTGTTCGCTATCTCGCCACATTCTTATAGCCGTGACGCTTATCTCCCGGCTGTTTTGCATTATTCACGACGCTTTTTATCGGGTTTATACGCCGGATTTAGCGGAAGGACCCGACATGAAACGTACTTATCAACCAAGTCGCCTTGTGCGCAAACGTCGCCATGGATTTCGCGCCCGTAAAGCCACTAAAGCGGGTCGTAAGATTCTCGCCAGGCGCCGGGCTCGTGGTCGCAAGCGTCTCTCCGCTTAGAAATATGGCGTTTGCTGGTTTTTCATTAACAAGAACCATACACGCTATATTTGAATGAGCGTTCTTTATTTTTAAACTGCTACTTCAGCATCACGTTACAATATGGCGACATTGGTTACTTCCCTGCGAAAAAGGGCAGATTTTCTGGCATTACGCTCAGCAACTGCTCTAGGTTTCCCGGCTTTCAAGCTGGTAAGAGGAAGGCGACCAGGCAATGGATGTGAGCCTCAGACCCGCGTTGGATATACCGTAACCAAGAAGATGGGTAATGCTGTGAGACGTAATAGAATACGTAGACGGCTAAAATCTGTTGTCGAGACTGTTTTCCCCCTTCAAGCCGAGGCCAACGCTGACTATGTAGTGATCGCAAGAAGGGCAGCTTATGATCGACCTTTCGAGATGATGATCGCTGATATGGAAAAAGCCGTTATGGCGCTGAAATCGGGTAAATTGTCGAATAAACGCTAAAAGCCTGAACAAAAACAAAGACGCATTTTTTAAGAGCAGGGATATTTCATGGACCGCAATATGATTTTGGCCATCACGCTGTCGGCTGCAGTCCTGTTGGGCTGGGAATTGCTGGTGAGCGCCCCTCAACGAGAAGCCATGGAGGCGGCACGCAAAGCCCGCCAGATAGAGCAGGCTGCGCAAGAGGAGATCGATCCTACAGAAAACCTCGCTCGTGATGCCAATCTTGGAAATGTGTCCGGAGATGAAAATTCGGTTTCAATAGAAGAGGCCCTGGCATTGTCGCCGGGTAGAATCATCATTGATACGCCCATCCTTTCCGGTTCGATTAATCTGCGCGGCGGTCGTTTCGACGATTTGTTGTTGAAGGATTATCGTCAAACCCTCTCTAAAGATAGCGGTAATATTCAATTACTAAAGCCAGCTAGTACCGAAGATGGTCATTATGTTGAGCAGGGCTGGGTTACATCGGAAGGGCCAACGCACAAGGAAGTCTGGCAGATACGTGGCAATAGCAATCTGACACCCGATACACCTGTGACATTGATACGTTCAAAGGCTGGCCTTGATTTTATAAAAACTATTTCTGTGGATGACCAATATATGTTCACCATAGAACAGAAAGTGAAAAATACTTCCGCGACAGATGTTTCGTTGCGCCCCTATGCGGTTGTTGTGCAAGAGGGAATTCCTGAAGATTTAAACGGTGGCGCCATATTGCATGAGGGGGCAGTTGGCGTTGTTGGTGATAAGCTTCATGACCGCAAGTATAAAAAACTGGCTGATGGAAAAAATGTGGCCGCTGAAGGAATTGGTGGTTGGGTCGGCATTACCAATAAATATTGGCTCGCAGCTGCGATCCCTCCTCAGGATGTTCCATTTGAAGCTGCATACAAAAATGAGGGAAGGGATCAAAAAACACCAATATTTCGAACTAGCTATATCATGCCTTCTGTAGCACTTGCCCCCGGCGGGGAAACCTCCGTGATTTCCAATATGTTCGGCGGTGCTAAGGAGGTTAAAGTTCTTCAGGCTTATGAAAAGTCAATTGAGGATGGCGGGCTTGGTATTACATCCTTTGATAAGGCAGTTGATTGGGGATTTTTGAATTTCCTGACGCGCCCAATTTTCTTTGTACTGAATTATTTTGGCACCCTCACGGGAAATTTTGGTGTTGCGATCTTGTTACTTACTTTATGCATAAAGGCGATACTCTTCCCCTTGGCGAATAAAGGGTATGAGTCAATGACGCGCATGAAGAAGTTGCAACCGCAACTTGAAAAACTCCGTGAGCGTTATGGTGAAGATAAAATGAAACTCCAGCAGGAAATGATGGCCCTGTATAAAACGGAGAAAGTGAACCCGATGGCTGGGTGTTTGCCGATACTCATTCAGATGCCAATTTTCTTTGCGTTGTAT
>CAZGVP010000384.1:0-3178 GCA_964529135.1 uncultured Caulobacterales bacterium
AATATTCTGTGTTGAATGAGGATGTTAGTGATGATGATCTGATGAGATTTGGAACCGCTGTATTTGAAGAGAATTTTCAATATGCTAGCCTGGTTGAGGATTTTACTCTCGAATTCGATATTTCAACGACGTCAATTCGCCCCAACGTTGAGGGGACTATGGATGCAATTCTTTTGACGGGATATAAACTCGGTGGCGCGGAGTTTAATTTCAGTAATTTTAATATGTCAGCGGAAACTGTGATTACAAAACGTGGTACGGGCCGTGTTGAAATTGCATTAGTGCTAGATGTAACCGGTTCAATGAATGATCCTGCGGGTGGAAGCGGTGGTACCAAGATTGGTGATTTAAAATCCAGTGTTGGAGCGATGTTACAAACACTTTATGGGGATGCGGATGAAGATGAAAATATCAAGATGTCAGTTATTCCGTTTAATACACATGTAAATGTGGGCGCTGACCATGATACATTTGATACCTCTTGGTTAGATACTTCAGCTGATTCATATTATCACGGATATCGTTTTATTCACGCTGAACCAACAAATGTTATCGATAAATCACTTGACGCACGTACAACAAACTCCTTTGGCAATAATACTTTTGGCCCTGCTGAATCATCTGGTATTGGTCAGATTATTAACCCTGACAGGAAAGTGAAGCACTTAGAATTATTTGATTCTATGAATGGTGTTGAATGGAAGGGGTGTGTTGAAGCTCGACCTTATCCGCTAGATGAAATAGATGTCCCGGCAGGGGGATCAATATCATCTTCAGATATAAATACTGCGTTGGCAGAACAGCCTGTTACGGGGTCTAACCTCAGTGATGCAGAATCGGATACGAAAGATGCATTTAACAATATGCCTACGCCAATTCTTAGCGTAAGCACATTGAGTGGTGCAGATAATACAAACTTTGTACCAATGTTCACTCCAGATGGTGTATCTTGCAATAATTCAGTAACATGTATCACCCAACCATTTGGGCATGCAAACACTCAAGCAAATTTTGATTTTATTCAAAAAGGTGATGGTTGGACTATCGCATTAAGAGATTGGTACTCCGAACCGGATGATATCGGTGATTTGAATGATGGTTATTTTAATGCTGAGTTTGTTAATGATCCAAACTTTGCGACGATTAGCCGGAATAATACTCATCTATCGTATAATGAATATCTATTGGGTTTCCGTAATGCATTCCGTGTAAACCATAGTGCTGGTAGCTATTGGGGCAAGGTTAGGCAGCGCTTCACTGAAGTTTATGCAACAAACATCGATAACCGGGAGCATATTGCAAGGACCGCTTATGTTGGATTGTATGATAGCGCTACAAAAACCTATGATTATCGTTACAGTAATGCGGTTGGTTTTAGTACAGATGAAAATGCGACAGATGATTATACTTTAGGGCCAAACCAGTTTTGTCCAGATGAATTGTTGCCATTAACAAACTCTAGAGTTGATGTTGAGACGCGTGTGAATTCGCTAGTAGCGCATGGTGGTACAAATTCTGCCATTGGAGCTATGTGGGGGTGGCGTGCCCTGTCTCCAGAAGCCCCTTTTACAGATGGCGCGTCATACGAAGATGGTCAATGGCAAAAGGCGATTGTTATCATGACTGATGGTGAAAACTTAATTGCTCAGTTTGATAACCATTGGGGCAGTATAAATACAGCATATGGGTATGCCGCTGAAGAGAGGATGGGGCAAGGTATCAATACTGCAAATGGTATGCGGAATGAAATTGACTCGAAAATGTTGCGTATCTGCCAACGAATGAAGGATGAAGGTGTGCTCGTTTATACTATTATGTTTGGTCTCGATAGCAATAGGATCGAGAAATTATATAAAGCTTGTGCTACTCGACCAGAAGCTCCGTTCTTCCACAATGCTGAAAATGGTATCGATCTTGAGCAGGCGTTCGGTGATATCGCAGCAGACCTTGTTAATCTACATATCTCTCAATAGAGATCAAAAAATGTGAGAATATTGATATGTTTAATAAACGATCCCTGCAAAGAATGAAAAATGAGACTCGTAACAGACAAAAAGGTGCTGCGGCATTAGAGTTTGCATTGCTGGCACCGGTTTTTCTGGCCCTTATGTTTTCAATTTGTGAAATTGGATGGGTGAATTTCGCTAAAACTGTTGCTGAAAGGGCTAACAATGAAGCTGCACGCAAACTACGCACCGGCCAGATACAATCTATCGATATTAGTGAAGATGCGGATGCTCAGAAAAAGGCTGTTTATGATGAACTTTGCCGTTTTGCCGTAATTTTTGGTTCATGTGAAGAAAAAATATTTGTTGAGGTGCAAACTTTTACTTCATTTGAGGATTTAGCAGAGGATAATTCTCCTATCGTATGTAGAGATTCATCGCAAAGCGCTCAGGATGATGCGAGCTTTGATTCTGCCAGGGATAGTGCGATTGTGCGTATACGTACCTGTATTTTGTACAAAACCCTGAATCCCGCTATAGGGTTAAGCCTTGCCAGATCTAACGGGCACCCAGATCGATTAATGACACAGTTTTTGTTTCGCGTAGAGCCGTTCGAGCGAAATGATATTAACGATCGTACATAGAATAGTGTGGGAATAAAATGGTAAAATTATTTTTTAAAAGAAAATTTCTCAAAGATACGAACGGAATGGCTGCAGTTGAATTTGCCTTGCTACTTCCGGTAATGTTATTCCTCTTTTTTGGCGCCGTTGAGGCTACAGAGTTTCACAATACTGGGGATCGGGTGGCCCGAGCTGCAAATATGCTGGCTGATTTGGCCAGCCTTAATCAGCAAATATCTAATGATGAGCTGGATGATATGTTTATTGGGATCGAAAATGTGATTCAACCGCTAGATATTGATAATCTGACCATGAGCATCATTAGTGTAATTCCTGATCCTAATGGAGATCCGATTGTGCAATGGTCACGGGCTAACAGTGATATGTCTCCTGTGCCTTATGCTGCAGGTGAAGACTATACTAATTTGATGGATAATGCAGTATTGCGCGAAGGGTTTTCGTTGTTAGTGGCTGAAGTCACCTATGAGCACGACTCTGATTTAACCGGATTTGTGCTTGGGGATTCCATTAATTATGAAGAGCGCCGTATTCGTACCCCACGCCGAAGCCGGGTGGTGCAACTATGTGACAGGGATGCTGATGGAGAAT
>CAZGVP010000385.1:0-3170 GCA_964529135.1 uncultured Caulobacterales bacterium
GCGGCAATGTATGTGCGCATGTCTACAGATCATCAAAAATATTCTACTCATAATCTCACTATAACTAAGCTGGTTGTGCTCTGACATGAGCGATAAAATATCGGTAATCACAGATTTTGGATTACCTGAAATTTTATGAGCATTAATCGATGCAATCGTGAGATCGCGCGCGCCTTTAGTTTTACTATATTGTCTCTGCAGGTCTTTTGACTTTGAACTCAGAGAGTTCAAAGCCCCTTTACCCATTTTGAGAAATATATTTTTCTCACTCTTATTTTGCGCGGCCTTTGTTTGATATGTTTGCAGCTCAATTAAATATTCGGTTTTGAACCGTTTAGATAAAACTTCAAACTCTTTTGAAAGCGCCTTTACATATCGCATGAGATCATCAACCTCCATGCCTGTTAGGCCGTATTTATCTTTCAGATCATCTTTAAGCTTATGCTTGCCCATATACACCCCTGTATTTTAATTACTATCGCCAAAGCTGTAGTGTTAATCAAGAGCAATTTTAAGAAATATTTAACTTTATGGAAACGGAATAATGTTGCTACCTGTAAAAGCGCCTGCCCCTTCAGCTTTAATCACGGTCTGTAATTCGTCAAAAGCCGCTTTATCACTCGGAAATGGATCATCCCAAACGGTTGAAGTTCCATCTTGATCAATAACCTCCAAAATCCAATCGGGATTATTTTCAAGGCGGTAGATTTCGACTTTGAATTCCTGACCATCAACGGTGATATGGTCGCCCAGACTGGAGTATATAATATTTGGATCACTCATAATGGTATGTCTTATCAATATTGATAGTTGGTAGTTGGTAACAATGGCAGGATGCAAGCCCCTTAAACCGATTGCTTATTCGGTCACTATTCGGCTACTTTTCTTGCCTTTTTTGACACAAACCGTGAAAAATGCAATATAAGTAAATAAATTCACGGCTTTTTTGCTAAAACCGTGAATAAATGCTATGCTACGCTTATGACCCGTCACATTCAAAACCGCATTCAAGACTTGCAACGCCAATATCATCTTTTGGCTATAGATAAAGACGCACTGCTTAAGTTATTGTATGAAACTGAAGTGGCCGAGCAAGTCTATAATTCCAATGCCATCGAAAACAGTACGTTGTCGTTAGAGGAAACAGATAAAATTCTGCAACAGATTAATCTTGATCGGTTTATCAGCGAACGAGAATTATTCGAAGCTAAAAACCTAGCCCGTGTTGTCACCTATATTCACAGCAAAGCACATCATACTGAGTTGTCATTGGATATGATGTTACTGCTTCATAAAATGCTCATTAGTAATATTCGAGACGAGATTGGGGGTCGCTTTAGAGAAGACGGCGAATGGGTGCGTGTAGGTAATCACATCGGGGCTGATCCGGCGCATGTCCGGGGCATGTTGCTAGAGATGGTTGCCAATTACAAAAGTAGCGGTCACAAACCAATCATACAACGGATTGCGCAGTTTCACCTGACCTTCGAGTATATTCACCCCTTTGTGGATGGAAACGGACGGATTGGCCGAGTGCTCAACAATTACCTGCTCATCCGCGAGGGCCATGTGCCAATCAACATCAAGTTCATTGACCGCAGTGAATATTATGATGCTTTTCAAGAGTTCGATGATGATGGCTCAACACGAATCATGGAAGGCATTGTTGGTCGATCGCTTGCCAGTAGCTACCATAAACGCCTTGCTTATCTTGAAGGCCGCAAGATTATTAGCTTGAAGGAATACGCCAAGCTCAAAAAGTTATCGCATTCTAACTTGCTCAATAAAGCCAACCGCCAAACCATCCCGGCCTTTTGGGAAAAAGGAAAATGGCAAATCGGGATTTAAAAATCGAATTTATCACTTACACCTCCCTCACAGTGGCAAGTCTACCTGTAGCTTTTTCAGCTTCTAATAATGGTTTTACCAACTCCGGGTGCAAATGGTGCAAATAGTCTACGAGCCGCAACTGACCGGGTGCGCCATCACCGTATTGCCCACGGGTATAATCACCGAAAGATTTGATCACTTCCAGATTGGGATTACCCTTTTCGTCCTCCAACCCAAGGCGACGTAAAATCTTCGTGGTTCCTGAACGGTCATTTTCAAAACCCAAAGCCGTTTGAGTTTCTGATAATAATCTGGACTGATTTTGAATAAGGGTTTTATGTTCTGATAGATTGGCAATATCTCCATCGTAACCTTCAAAACTGCCAGTGAGGTGTGACAGCACTTGTCGCAGATGTGTAATCTGGATTGGGTCGAAAGCATTACCTGCTCCAAGAATGGAGAAATCGATTTTGTAAACATCTTCGATAAATCCAGTCACGCCAAAACTGTCATACATGTTCCACATGTGAGTGGCTTCAATCAGAAGCCCAACATTTTCACTAGACCAACCGGATACATCTTTCGTGACCATTCGACCTCCAGCGCGGGCCTCTATTATCTGGCGTCCGTTACCTTCAACGTAACCCGATACGCCTTTGCGAAATTCACGTTTATTGCGTTCGGTAAAGCGCGGGACTTCACGACCCTTTTCATCCGTCATAGTTTCTGTCAGTGAATTTTGCGCGTCACTTCCGGTTACTATTTCTCGGAGGTTGAATTTCTGTTCTGCCGTAAGTATTTTACTGGTTTCGACATGCTCAATGATGGGTGCAAATGTTCTGGCCATATCCACCGCGCCAAGATCAAATGATGTGGTAGAAACGATACGATCAAACTCGGATTGACTGGCAGGGTCTGTGAATACTCCCGACATAGATGCCAAGGTATTTTCGATTTGTCCAAATCGCACCAATAATTCGGAGCGGACAGTTTCAGGAATATCAGGATTGTTGAGGTAATCATGCGCCGCTGATAACTTGGCGCGGCCTTTAAGATTGGCAGTGCTTAAGTTAATTTCGATAAGAATGGCTTTCGTAGTTTTGTTGTTCGTTACTTTACTGTTGAGATCAGTTTCTCGATCTTTGGCGCTTGATGTCCCTGCTCTTAAAAGACAGTAATCAATAATGTCAGGGATCAAAACACTATCCGATAAGGCTTCTGGATCAGTGTTTAAAATGCTTTGTAATTCAACCATTGCTGGCGCCATTAGTTCTGGCTTGGGGCAATTACTTGCTAAGTACCGAATGGCTTCTGCGGGAATATCCGGCCATTGGTTTTCT
>CAZGVP010000386.1:0-3169 GCA_964529135.1 uncultured Caulobacterales bacterium
CAAATGCCGTACCAATTGTAAAGTTTTGTGAGTCCTCAGGGCCAAGCGTAGGACGGAAGCCAGTTTGAGCTTCTAAAGAATCCGCAATAAACTGACCTGCAGCACTCGATAATGGCAATGTGCCCTGGTCCTGAAGAACACCGCCTGTAAAGGCTGTGGTCACGTTGGAAACATTAGCCTGGCCAGCTGTTGGCGCATGGAAACCCGTTGACCATGTTGACCGGAAGGTAATGTTATCCGTAGCACGCCAGAGAGCACCCACTTTATAGTTCAGCGTATCGCCAAATGAGTCATAGAAATCCTCATAACGAACAGCTGCCTGGAAAACGATGCTGTCTGTCAGGTCAGTTTCTGTGTCAAAGTAAACCGCATAGTTACGCTGAGAATTGCTGCCTGCACTGGCAGGTGTAAATCCGCCAAACCCATTTGAACTAGATGAAAAACCCTGTCCCCCTGGGAATGCAGCGGAGGGTGCAGCAAGAGGGCCAATCTCAAATGATGCTGGGTCACCTGCACGGATTTCAAAAGTTTCATTACGGTGTTCAAAACCGATAGCAACGCCAATATCGGACGCAAACATATTGTTTGGAATACCATATGACAAATCAACATTGAAGTTATTGTCAATCTGGCTATAGCCACCTGGTTGGAACGAGGTCGGTGTGTTTGGCCCAAGGCTGGCATTGATCGTATTGTTGATAAAGAAGTCAGAATCGCTTCGGCCATAAGTATAACTGAAGTCATAATTCAGCCCAGTACCAATACCAAGCGTGCCACGAAAACCTGCAACTATAGATTGGTCTTGCAAATCACCGCCAAATCTAGGCGTAAAACCACCTGGGAACAACTCGTTAAAAACAAAGCAATCTGGATCACTCAAAACTTGATTAAAAGCATCTGGATCAGGGACTAAATCTGTCACAGTAATAACAGGACAATTTCCACTACCATCTGCAGTCAAGTCACCAACAAGAAGAGTCGCGCCATCATCATTAGAATTAACAGCCCCGCGATTAATCGGGTTTCGGAAGAAGAAACCACCTTCGACCTGACGTTCAGCATAGTTGCCAAATGTATAGATTTCCAACGCATCAGAAAGTGGTATCGCAGCATTTCCAAAGAATGAGAAATCATCATTTACGTTTGGCTGACCCCAAATCTGAACGACTTCATCTGTAACAGTGTTCACAGAGATATCGCCAACTGCAGCATTACCTGCTGCAATTAATGCTAGCGCATCATCACGCTGAACTGAGCGGTTCGTATCATCAATTTCGCCATACTCCGCACTCAAGTTAAGGAAACCGCCCTGCCCAACAGGAATCGGCAGGCCAACATTAGCAGAAAAGGAATACTGATCACCATCACCTGCATATGTAGAACCATATTCAGCTTCAAAACTAACTCCTTCGTCACTATCTTTGAGTGCAAAATTAATCACACCGGCGATTGCATCAGAACCGTACTGAGAGGCCGCGCCATCACGTAAAACCTCCAACTGCTTGATTGCAATTGCAGGAATAACGGAAATATCAGGCCCTTGAGCACCATCAGAAATACCGCCGCCAAGGAATGAGATTACCGCTGCACGATGGCGACGTTTGCCATTCACGAGCACTAGAGTGGAGTCTGGTGCAAGACCACGCAGGTTAGCCGGCCGGATCAAAGTCGCTGCATCAGAAATGGGTTGTGTATTCACATTGTAAGAGGGAACCGAAGTCCTCAATATGTTTTGAATATCGGTATCGCCCTGGTTTAGCAGTTCATCGCTACCAATCACATCAATTGGTGCTGGTGTGTCTGTTGCAGAACGCGCATCGCGTCTTGTACCAACTGAAACAATCACGTCAGATGTTTCAGAAGCGCCTTCCTGCGCGATGGCAATTTGCGGCATAATTCCAGCAGAAATAACCATAGCGGTCGCTCCGACAGACGCCTTTAAAATATTTTTCTTCATGTAATCCCTCCAAGGACTTTACTTGCAAACAAATAATCACGTTTTCTGGAACACACCTTAAGCTGTTCGGTATGTGTTTCAAATAAGAACACACAGTATTTGGGCAAACCCAAAAAATCCAAGAAAAATGAAAAAATTAAGACAAAACAAATACTTAAAGAGAAAACCAAGGGTCTGCAATATTGTTGCCCAAAAACCACTTTAACAATACATTTTCACTAACAATACTGGCTGCGATTAACTCATCTGATTGATAATAATTCTCGCAGGAATAATTACAATCTATTAACAGATACGGTGAAAAAAATGCAAAACTAGTCCACTCTATATTTGAGAATTGACGAGTTTTATGTTCAATGGTTTTCGAAAATACAGACAATACGCCAATTATAACACTCAGTTTAAAACGGAATTTTAGCGATTATAACGCTCCCGCCTTTTTATTATCGCAGCTTCAAGCTCTTCACGAGTCACAGTACCATCGCCGTTCGCATCAGCCTTTTTCAACATACGAGGACCACCTCCCCGTCTACCAGGATGCTTACCTAGTTTGTGTCCACGGACACCTCTACGGCTTTCGCCTCTATCTTTGCTCGTTGAGAATTCTTCATAAGACAGAGCGCCATCACCATCGCCATCAAGTCGATCGATCATGCGATCGCGACGCCTCTCAGCGCGTGCCGCTCTTTTTGCTGCACGCTCTTCTCGCCTGACCTCACTAGCCGCCACAAGTTCTTCTTTTGTAAGAACCCCATCGGAATTTAAATCTGCCTGTGCAAATCGTTTCGCCTTTTGGGCTTCGCGATCTCTTTGATCAATCACACCATCTGCATTAAAATCATGGCGTTCCATAATCACATCAACGCGATCCTTGATACGACCCTCATCGCTATTATCATCAACACCATAAGCGACTGCTGTTCCCGACAAGGCAGTCGTAAAAAAAACAGACGTCAATAGAACTGGAAAAGCTGGTTTTCGAAATTTCATAATGCACCTCTTTATTCAAATTCAAAAAACACCACAAACTATCGGTTATATAAAGCTTAGTGGAGTTATACTCCTGAAGGCTACATCATCCGATATTCATTCTCACGAGCCGCTGATGGTAATAAGGATTATAAAGACGCCCGGTCGCAACTTCAATGGCTGAACCAGTGTATCCAATACCTTTTGAATGTACTACATTGTTGTTTGCAATCTTGCTTCAAA
>CAZGVP010000387.1:0-3156 GCA_964529135.1 uncultured Caulobacterales bacterium
GGGTAAGTTGTCTTCGTAGCTCCAGTGCTCGAGGCCGGGTTGCGCAGCCCATTTGGCGTAATCGCCTCGATTGCCACGCACATAGATCATGCCGTTAATCGCAGAGGAACCACCCACGGCTTTGCCACGCGGATGAGCAATTTTGCGATTATTCATAAAGGGTTCTGGTTCAGACCAGTAAGCCCAGTTATAGGTTTTGCCGTTGAGTGGCCAGGAAAGTGCTGCTGGCATATGAACGCGAAAATCCCACCACGGTGCCCACTTACCGGCCTCAATCAGCAGCACACGGTTGCTTGGATCTTCTGAAAGACGGTTGGCCAGCACGCATCCTGCAGAGCCAGCACCCAGAATGATGAAATCGTAGTTGCTTGTCACTGGCGTCTCATCGGCGTTGAAGGGGGAGGCGGGTTTACCAATGATATTAATGCAAATTTAGGTGAATTACTTATTTAGGCAGGCATTATTTTCAACGCTAATATCCGCTAAACTGCGCGTGCATACAAACGCCATAACAATTTCAAATGGATCACCTTCGAGCTATCGTTCTGAGTCTTGTGGCTTGTTTTGGCCTATCTGCCTGTAGTGGGTACGGCCATATTCGTAATCAGGAGTTACAGCAACTACGTTACGAAGAGGGGTACTCCTTAACCAAGGCATCAAAACGAGATAAAGCCTATAACGATGTGCATCTGACGCTGTCCTTGTCGGGTGGTGGCACGCGGGCAGCAGCGTTTTCATACGGAGTCATGCAAGCATTGGCCGCAACCAGCTCCTCAAAGTGGAGCACCAATTTCAGTATGCTCGATGAAGTTGACGCCATTAGCTCAGTGTCTGGTGGAAGTTTTACAGCGGCTTACTATGGCTTGTATGGAGACAAGATTTTTTCAGATTTTGAAAAAGACTTTTTAAGACGCAATGTGCAGCGTGGTTTGCTCAGATCAGTTTTAAATCCGTTTGAATGGTTCAATGGAGACGGTCGAACGGAAGAGGCGATCAAACTGTACGATAAGCATGTGTTTCATGGTGCAACTTACCAAGACATGAGTGATGCGGGTGGGCCGTTGATTTTAATCAATGCAACTGACATCGCGAACGAAGTGCGCTTTTCGTTTGTGCAGGAGTATTTCGATTTGCTCTGCTCGGATTTGTCATCCTATTCTGTGGCTCGTGCAGTGGCCGCCTCTTCGGCGGTACCGATAGTGTTTAATCCACTGGTACTCGAAAATTACAGTGACTGCACCCGAGGTGTGCCAAGGTGGTTGCGTGAAGCACGAAAACGGGCCGAAGGCGATCCTGAATTACTGCTCACCATAGAAAATCTGATTCATTACTATGATAAAGACAGTCGGCCTTATGCGCACTTTGTTGATGGTGGTATTACGGATAACCTAGGCTTACGCGCGATGTATGATTTTGTTGAAATCGCAGGTGGCGCTAAAGGGTTCATTGAGGTCGTAGGCCAAAAGATCCCCAAGCGGATTGTCGTCATATCTGTGGATTCAAGTGCTAGCGCGCCATCCTCTATGAGCCGAACATTAAAACGCCCGTCACTAGCCAATACGGTCAATTCAATTAGCCGGATTCAATTGCATCGCTATAACGTGGCAACCAAAAAGCTCACACAACGTGTCTTACAAGAATGGGCTGATGAGCTATCAACAGAGGGTCAGCAGGTTGATACCTATTTTATAGATCTAAATTTTGCTCAGCTCGATGATGAAGACGAAATCGCCTATTTGAATAAGGTGCCAACCTCGTTTAATTTAAATGACAAGCAAGTCACTCGGCTGATCGATGCTGGTAATGGTTTGGTTCGCAAGCACCCTGAATTCAAACGTTTGCTTCGGGATATTAGCTTCGAGAACCAGTAAACCGATTACTCGCACTGATTGGCATGACATTACTTTTCGGGTATTGCAAGCCGAGCAATATCGTATCGAATAAAGTATCGAGGTGTTTTTCTAGGTCGAAGGAAATTGGGTTTGCTGGCATCAGCCAACGATAAGTAAAGCCATGGACTGAGGACATCAGCAGGAAGATAGTCGCATCGATGTCAAGATCTGATCTCAAGTGCCCATCGTCAATCGCTTTGTTGATCAGGTGTTTGAGTTGTACTTCGTAGTAGCCTTCTGCGCGAAAGATAATGCGGTAACCTTTGGCTGCATCATCGCCATGATCGCAAAAATGCATAAGCACTTTGCAGATGTCACGAGAACTCTGAGAAACGAATAACTGTTGGATAGGGCTGCACAGAAACGCTTTTAATTTTTTGAGTGAATGAGTCTCATCGCTTTCGATGGTCGCTTCTGTTGTGCCGATAACTACGTTAACCGCTTCTTCAAAAACAGCAGTAACGAGATCATCTTTGTCGTCAAAATGCCAGTACACAGCGCCTCGGGTGAGGTTAGCCTCGTCAGCAATTTCATGCACAGTTGCCTTAGCAACGCCTTTTTTTAAAAAAACCGAAATCGCAGCCCGTAGTATGTCTTGGCGGGTTTTCATCGCCTCCTGTTTTGACTTACGTACCATGAAACGCGTATCTCTAAATCCGTTAGACTCCATTCGAATAATACTGACATACAATTTTGTATGTTAGGTATTCTTACCATTAGTGAAAAATAGTCCCTATGAGTTTCCGGATACGACAAGAATTTAACAATACTTTAGAAAACTGGTGTTTTTTGTCGCATTCATGGAATGCGGTAATCAAGGGTCCGGATTGACCGTATGGCCGTCGACTGCGACTATTTGACCACTGACTAATCGGCTGCCATCTCCTCCTAAAAACACCGCTGTTTGAGCGATATCCTCCACGGTGACCCAGCTGCCCATTGAAGTGCCAGACGCATAGCCGTCGTAAAGAGATTGAATGGGTACACCTTTCGCTTCTGCTTCCCGTGCTAACACGCCTTGCATTCGCTCACCTTCAACCGAGCCAGGGCAAATCGCATTGGCGCGTATGCCAAAAGGCCCAAGTTCCATCGCCAGCGTTTTGCAAAAACCAATCAATGCCCACTTGGCTGCGCAATATGGGGCTCTGTTTGGGTAACCAAACAATCCGGCTGTTGAGGATGTCAAAACAACGCTGCCTTTACCGGCTTTTTTCATTATTGGGATAGCGTGTTTGAAGAACAGGAAGCTGCCTTCAAGATTGAC
>CAZGVP010000388.1:0-3149 GCA_964529135.1 uncultured Caulobacterales bacterium
AGATCAGAATTTTGCTGATTAGAGGCCGCATCACTGGCGTGAACACTAGCCTGGGTGTTAGCAAAAGGCAGTAAAAGCAATAAAGCAAAACCAGTGATTTTTTTCATTATATTCCGTTTCTTTTTCTAAATATCTTTGGCCGAAAAACATACGCTTACCTATTCAAGCGCATCGAGTCTTTGGCCCTAAGGTTTTCAATTACCAGTGCATCAACCCAGAAAGAATCTGTGTTATTGGGGCCTACATTGCGGTTAAAAAACAGGTATTTACCATCGGGTGTTACGAATGCTGCGAACTCCGAAGCGCTTGTGTTGATTTCGTCGCTAAATTTTAACGCTTCACCCCATGAGCCATCATCCTGTTTGAAGCTAATGAAAAGATCAGCATTTCGTACCTGACTATTTCGCTGGCCATCCCAAATTACGTAGCTTTCATCAGGTGCGATAAAGGGGTGTGCATTCCATTCGCCTGTATTGATCTCTTTGGGAAAGGCTACAGGCGCCTCACGTTTGCCGTTTATCAACCGTGAGTAACGTAGAACGCTATTGTCTTTGGCCTCGTCTATCGCAATAGTGCCTGCGTTAGACGCAGTCACCCGCATTATCCGTATATCATCAAAATCCGGACCAAGCCGCTTGGTTTCGGACCATCCATGATTGGTGCGTTCTTTATAACTCCTCCCAAAAAACATGGTCTTGCCATCTGTTGAGAGACTAGGAGTACCACGCCTTGGTGATATAACCCGCTCATACCACTTGTTGTTTTTTTGCTCATAAACAACGAGTTCTCGCTTCGCTTCTGCATCTACGCTTACTTCACGAACCCAATAGAGCTCTTTCATCCCAGGGGCGAAAACAACGCCGTATTCCCAGCCTTTTGTTGAAATGATATCTGGTGCAAAAACCTCAGGGGTCAAGCCGGGCGGCGTTTGACCGAGATATGGCCCTTCGAGAACCGATGGTTTATCATGCTGACCACTTTCTTCGGTATGAGTAGCGTTACCCAGCACAGGCTCAGAAATAAGCAGTATTGAAAGATAAAAAAACTTCATGGCCTTTCCCTTTTTATCCAAATATATTCATCTAGGGATTAATCTTGCCTCATTTGGATTAACCCCTAATACTCTGAGAAAGTCTAAGAAACCAAAAAGGTCAGAAACATGATGGATTTCCTACCACCTTGTTGATACGCCTTAGTTATTCCCAAAGAGTTTCTCGCTTCTACTTTTCTTCACGATTTCTTGGGTCTCTGAGTTCCTCGCGTGTTTCCGATCGGAACAACCAATGCCGGCGGTCGATCTTGATGTCAGATGTTGGAGTGTCGTAATTCTCATCGACCAGCTTGCGAATACCTTTGCTGAAAAGCACTGAACGCTGCCATGGGATTTCATGACCTAAACCTTTAGCAGCAACGGTTTCCTGATAAATGGTGTTTGTGAGATGCTTCTCCATATAGGCAACGTTACCGAATGGGACCAGTACGTCCGCAGTACCGTGCATAATCAGTGTAGGCACTGTGATGTTGCTGAGCTTCGGTCCCATTGCCTCTAACTGTTTGGGGAGAGCAAGTAACTCTCTATTTAAAATCAACAAATCTTTCGGAACAAACCAAGAAATTACTGGTGCATTCCCTAACTTTTGTACGAAGACAGGATCTGGCTCCAAGGTTGGATCAACCGAAGATGAAGCGAGCAATAGTCCGCCAATCTTATCACCATGTTGAATAGCAAGCATTGCTGCTATTGGGCCGCCCGAGGAATGGCCAACAATGATAGGTTTTTCACCATTCTTCTCAATCAAAAGCGGTACAAGTGCATCGGCTTGGACCTCTAGTGAGGCAACTAGCTTATAGGGTGTCGTTTCCCCGTAGCCGGGTCTGTCGACCGCGATATATTCAACATCTGCTGGTGCATTTCGGATAAGCCGATAATAATCTTCCGATTTTCCTGGTGTTCCATGAATAAAAACAACCCGGCGGCCAGAGCCACCAGATGTTAAGTATGATACATTGAAGGTGCCTTCGCTTGTTTCTGCCGTAATGTTACTGCGCATTACATGGCTGTTGCCTAGAAAATAGCTTTCGTTACTAGAAGCGCAGCCAGCTATTATGAACAAGACAAACAATGCAATACACGTTTTTGATAGTTGTTTCATTGTTAGGCCCTCCTTACTACTGGTTACTGACTTCGGCGGAAGCTGATTGATAATCGGGTTCGAGAAGGGTGCGAATAAGGATAAGAAGTGTATCTTCAAATTCTCGGCTTACTTGCACGTCATTCGTCGCAAAAATTATGAGTGCTTTATCATCGGGGAAATAATTATACCCGGTTGTGAAGGCTGGTAAGTTAGCCTCAACAGCAGAAGAATTTACATTTGAAATCCGGGGCGTACCTGTCCAAGTTTCAGATAATTCAATACCGTATCCATAATCCACATCGGCTTCATCATTTACAGTCATGCCTATGTGACGAGAATGAAGAAGTTCAACCAAATCTTCCCGTATAATTTTGCCCGCATAAAGTGCCTGATGCCATGTGTAGAGGTCTTTCACTGTCGATAAGAGGCCCATGCTACCTTTCATATAAGGCGGTATGCTGTTTTTTGAGGTTAAACGTTCAGGCAAGTTGCCCCAGCTTTCGCCGTCATTCAGATAACCGTTGGCAAGTTGTTCAGGTTTCCAGTCGGGAATTTGATAGCCGGTATTTTCCATACCCAATGGTTTGAAAAGCTGATCATTTAGAAAAATTTCGAAAGACTGGCCTGACCGTTTTTCAATGATCTGCGCCAGAAGATTGTAACCTTCATCGAATTCGATCAGCCGTTCACCGGCTTTAAAAGTGAAGGTTGGCAAATAAACGGCTGGGCTAACACTATTACTTCTGGAGAAAACATCTTCCAAAAAACTATCTGAATCAACGATCTCAAAAGCATCTAAATCTTCATCCCCAAACAGCCCCGATGTGTGAGTGAGGAGATGGTGAACAGTAATGCTTCGCTTGCTTTCAGGCACATTGTCAAAAAATTGAGGAAGCGTATCGTCTAGCGAAAGTTTATTTTGCTCCACCAATTTGAGGATCGCCGTCGCTGTAAAATACCGGGTAAGCACACCCGTCTCAAAGACCGTATCCAACGCATTGAGTATTCCGCTTT
>CAZGVP010000389.1:0-3148 GCA_964529135.1 uncultured Caulobacterales bacterium
CTCGCGGTAACACCGCTTTCCAAGATACTCAAGTCACCGAAGCCTATTTTGTTTCGGCGCATGATTGGTCTTTATGCTTTCTTTTATGTGGCGCTGCATCTCTTGGGTTATGTTTGGCTGGATAAGTTTTTTGCGTGGCCTGAGATATTTGCTGACATTAAGGATCGAATTTTTATAACCGTCGGCTTTGCGGGCTTCGTCCTTTTGATACCGCTTGCGGTCACAAGTACAAGCGACTGGATCAAACGCTTAGGCGCCAAAAATTGGCAGCGCCTGCACAAAAGTGTTTATGTGATTGGTGTTTTGGCCGTGGTCCATTTTGTGATGATGCGGAAGGGATTCCAATTGGAACCCCTTATTTACGGCGCCATCCTTACCGCGCTTCTTTTGTTTAGGCTTGTTAAGTTTAAATCTAAGCGCCGCGCTAAATCGACTTCTGGTTCCCTAAATCGAGCTTGAGATCAAAATCGACATTGTCGCATTTGTCCTCGATCCGGTCTGATGCGGCTTCAACGCGGTCTCCGAATGCCTCAAGTTCCTTCATCGTCATTTTGTTGTCTACGATGAAATCCCAGATGCCACTCAAGTTACCATTCATGGTAAGCGCCAGAAAATCGAACATAAGCTTGTGGTCATTTGGGTCCATTTCGGACCGCATGCCATTGATAGCACATTCGCACTGTTCCGGGTCATTCTTTTCATTCTCCAGGCAGCCTTCCATCAGACGACGCTCCGCCTCCGCGGCATCAATGTCATCACCATAGGGGGCGCTTAGGGCTGTGCTTGGTACTGACGCAGCGGTGATTAAAAGGGCTAACGGCATTAAAAAGGTAAAAATTCGGTTCTTTAGTTTCATGATTTTCCTCGCTCTGTAAGTTGGGGTCTTCCCTTATTATTATGCTTCCTGACATAGGGACGCTCCCTTGATGTTTCAAGTCTCCGGGTTTTTGCGCGCAATCATTGAATTTGCCGTCATGGTGAGTTTTACTTCTCCATGCTGGTTCTTCACGGTGAAATTAGTTTTGGCAAAGCCGATATTTGGGCGTGTCTCGGATGTGGATTTGCTTACAAATTTGCTTGTTATAGAAAGGATATCACCCGGAAAAACCGGTTTAAGCCACCTTAGTTCATCGATGCCAGGTGAACCCATGGACGCTAGCCCTGTTTCAAACATGTGATCCACCATCATTCGCATCATCATCGAACATGTGTGCCAACCACTAGCGCACAGAGCACCAAAGACTGAAGATTTGGCGGCTTCGTGGTCGATGTGAAAAGGCTGGGGGTCATATTGGGAAGCAAATTCAACAACTTCGGCTTCGGTTACCTCGTATGCACCATAGGTTTCAACGGTTCCGATTTCCAGATCTTCAAAATACAGTTTCGGCATATTGCTTTTCTTCTCACGTTAAATCCAAACAACGACATCAATAATAGTGTAGTTTTTACTACTATCTCAGAAGCTTTGTTGACGCATTAGGGCATTCATTGCAAAGTCTTGGCCATGAAAATGAAGATTAGGGAGAGTTCTATGGTCAAGCTAGGGAAAAAAATCGGAACAGGGTTGCTAACAGCTGCTTCAGTATTGGCGTTGAATGCTGGACTTCTGGCTGATACCAAAGTTATCCATGCTGGAACCTTGCTTGCCGAACCAGGTAAAGCGCCGAAATTAGAACAGACAATTGTTGTTGAGGATGGACGCATTAAGGAAGTACGGGATGGCTATGTTGCAGTCACCGAATTTGGTGTTGATGTTCAGCTTATTGATCTCAAAAACCGTTTCGTGATGCCCGGCATGATGGACATGCATGTTCATATTCAAATGGAGCTTGGCCCTGACAACGACCGTGAGCGTGTTCGTTGGTCAGAGGCTGACGTTGGCATGCAAAGTGTTTTCTTTGCACAAAACACATTGATGGCCGGGTTTACCACCGTCCGTGATATGGGGAATGAGTTTACCCATCTTAATGCATTAAGAGATGGTGTTGAACGCGGCTGGATTAATGGTCCTCGTGTTATCGCTGGCCGCATGGTAGCTGCAACTGGCGGCCACGGCGATATTGACGGTATGCGCCATGATCTTCTTGAGAAATATACATCATCGACCATTTGTGACGGCGCAGATGATTGTCGCCGTGCGGTTCGTGAGGGCATTAAATACGGTGCTGATGCGATTAAAATAACTGCTACTGGCGGTGTACTTTCAGACACCACAACAGGCACCGGACAGCAGATGACAGATGCTGAAATGGAAGCGATTGTTGATACAGCACACGGTCTAGGTCGCCGCGTGGCCGCTCATGCCCATGCTGCGGGCGGCATTAATGCGGCCCTTCGTGCCGGAGTTGATAGTATCGAGCATGGCACCTACGCCGACGAGGAGTCGATAGAGCTTTTCAAAAAGAATGGGTCTTTCCTCGTGCCTACCCTCCTTGCAGGTGACACAGTTGTCCAGATGGCAAAAGCTGGCGCCATTAGATCGCCGGCAATCCGAGATAAAGCTATTCGGGTGGGCGCTGATCTTATTGAGAATTTTGGCCGCGCCTATCGGGGAGGTGTCAAAATTGCATTCGGCACCGATAGTGGTGTGTCAAAACATGGCATCAATGCTCAGGAGGCTGTGCTAATGCATCAAGCGGGTATGGCGCCGATGGATGTTATCGTATCTGCGACAGTGACGGCCGCGGAACTTATCAATATGAGTGACAGCTTGGGAACGATTGAAGCCGGTAAACATGCAGACATAATAGCGCTGGATGGTAGTCCTCTTGATAATGTCGAGGAACTCACGGACGTAGATTTCGTGATGAAGGCTGGCAAGGTCCATAAAGATAAATAACCTTGGTGGGTTTTGATTTGAGTATCTGTCGGAGATGGTTTTGAGATTTAACCACTTAGTATCTAGCCTGTTATTGACGGTAGGCTTGCCTGCCAGCGCTCTCGCCGGAGATGAAGATGCGGCGCTGGTAATAGCTGGGACTGCTGTTCCGCATGTCTTTCATCAGTAGATATATACATTGATGCTAAGATCTCGGCCGTGACCTCATCACTTTTCGATCCTTTGATTTTAAAACTCCAGGTTTCATTTTGACCGGGTTTTAATTTATCCCTAAACGTTGAAGTTTCAACAGTAAGCTCATGTTTTGGG
>CAZGVP010000390.1:0-3147 GCA_964529135.1 uncultured Caulobacterales bacterium
GCTTTTCAATGCCTGGGCCGCTAATGCCGGACTTTGAGGAAGCGCGGGCAAAGGCGATGATGCACAACTGGTAACACCAACAGACCCCACACCGGCAAGCATAGCTCTGCGTGATAATTTCATGGTCGCTTCCCTTGTGGTATTAAAGCTCTTGGTCAAAATTTACATGTTAAGCCATCATTGGCAATTGTCGAAAAACTTAACCAACCCTGTCTTTTACGCCAAGCGCTTTAGAAAGATATAAAATGCGCCGCGGCCCCCATCACGAGGTTTTGCGGGTGCCACCCTGGAAATTCGATTGCGCACTGGTGATTGCTCAACCCAGTCAAGAAACCGGGTCCGCAAAATTCCGCGCGGGGTCTTGTGCATGCTAAATGGCTCATGCTTTTGTCGGTCATAGTGCTCGCCCTTTCCTGTAATCACTAACACGCACCGCGCCTGCTGGTGTTGGGCCAACGTTATAAACCGGCGCAATCGCTCTTCGGCTTCACTCTGGGTTAATCCATGCAAGTCCAGTACAGCATCTATTTCCAGACGACCGCGTTTCACACGCTTATCCATCGCCGGATCACCGGCCGTAAATATGCTCTGATTTTGAATTGGGCGGGCTGACTTGGCTGCACGCTCAGGCACAGTTCGTAGTTTTGGTGTCACTAACCGGTTACTGGAAGGGAGCTTGGCGGGCAAGCCTGCTTGCGAGGTTTTACTTTCAGGTTGACCTTGATCATCTGTATTCGGATTTTCAACCGGCTGATAATGAGAGATATTTTTTGTAACCGCATGCCATAATTTCTTTTCAGCATCAGATAAAACGCGCCCAGGATCAGAGCGACGGGAACGAGAACCATTAGAATTGGTCATGAGGCAAACGATCGCCACCGCGCAACAACAGAATTAGGCAAAAGCACGGTCATACTCCCTTTTGCATTCATCACGCCTGCATTGTTTTTTGCGTTTTCGCCCCGCCCCCAGAACACATCACCACGTACAGGCCCGCGGATAGCACCGCCAGTGTCTTGAATAATCATTAGCCTGCGCATGGAAGATTTGAGTTCACCTTGCTGAACCTCACCAAGATTAACCCACACCGGGGTTCCCATAGCATGATATCTTCTATCAGCCGCCAGACTTCGCATCGGTGTAAGCTGCACGCTTTGAGCGCCAAGGGGCCCCAAACCTGGTTCAGATAAATTATCCAGCAGGGTAAAAAATACAAATGATGCGTTTTCCTCTCTCAAGGCTTGCGCCTCTGCTGCCGGCGCTGCTTCGAGCCAATCACGAATGGATTGCAGACTGACTCTTTCCAAAGGAATTTCCCCACGCGCAACTAATGGTTTGCCGATCGCTGTATAAGGGTGCCCATTTTGCCCGGCAAACCCTACGCGTAAAACATTCCCGTCATCATACTGCAAAATGCCAGAACCTTGTATCTGTAAAAAAAACGCATCATCAGCGCCAAGCCATGCCAAAACGCGCACATACCCATCAAGCGCCCCCCGATTAATTTTGGCACGGTCTTCATATGGGTACAGCCGGCCATCGCGAACACGGCCAGCTATTCTCTCCCCAGCCAGCTCTTCACGAAAAAGCCCCAAATCCAGCTCAACCAAATCATCAGGCCGCGCATATAATGGCGTATCCAAACTAGCCGTCTTTATAGGTGATGCCTTATAAACCGGTTCAAAATAACCGGTGAACGTCCCCTCCGGCCTAGAAAGTTCGTCGCCAGCAACAGTTTCATATTGGTTATAAATTCTGACTGGCGTGAAGTATTTTTCAAAAAACGCACGGGCCAGATTGTCAGGATCAAAAGGTTCCTTATCGTTCAATAGATCATCTTGCAAAGCGAGCCCAGCCACACAAACCTTCTGCCAATCACCTGCCTGGCCTGCAAAACTAATCGAGCCTGCATCATCCCCAAGAGCCTCTAGCGGATTGGCCGGTCTATCCTGCAGTTTAGAGTTTATCTCTTCGCACGAACGCAGGAACACAGGGATAGCTTCACTGATATCATCGTCATTCCAGCCAACTAGATTGTTGAACTCAACGAGCTGAAATCCGAAACCAGGTTCACCCGGCACCAAATCTGATTCCTGTGGGATGTCAGGTTGACGTAGGGTGGGAACCGTCAAAACCATGACGATAATCAAAAAACCCATAGAGAATAACAAAAACAGACGAATGCGTTTTTGTCGACGCGCCGCCATGCTGTGCTCCTTGAAATCTCTGCTTACTGGATCACTAGCAAATTCATCCGTACAGGAAAAGGGTAACCAACTTTATAGTGTCAATCTGGCCAAATCTTTTACGCCCTATCGTGAACGGCCTAAGTTTGCGCACCTGTGGCAACCAAAACCCAGTTAGGGTCTTTGCTGCCAAGCTTACGGGCAAAGGTCCATCTGTCCTTAACAAGATCAATCCGGTTTGGGTCGCCATCAATGACGTTGCCATCAGAATCGCGAGTAACACGCACCTGATTTGATGTGAAATCTGTCACTGCTGTTAACGCATCTTCGCTAACTGATGCGCTCACAATTGCGGTGTTATCAATACCGACGAACTTCAGATCCATGGATTGGCTGGCACTCTGGCGCTGCTCAATCGCAGACTTAAAGGCGTTGAACACGCTGTCACCCAAAAACCGTCTGACACCAGAAAGATCATCACGAGCGAACCCTTCAACAATCAACTCATAGGCAGATTTTGCGCCATCGATGAATGCGCGCTCATCAAAATCGGGGTCAGCGGCTAATAAAGTCTCACCAGCTTTCGAGATCGCCCTAACAGGCTTTGGAGTATCTTCTTGCTGGGAGTGCACTTGTTGGTCATCGCCTGAGCGGGTTTCCTTCTTGAGACCATTGGAAAGGGCATTGCGCAAAGCATCCAGCTCATTTCGTCCGTCGGGTTGACGATCAGCTTCGCCAGAGTTCTCACCAAGTGTTGATAATAGCTTGAAGATGAAAAAGGCCGCAAGGCCGCCAAAAATAAGGATAACCGGGTCCATAAAGGGTCTTTGCGCTTTCTATTCTAACTGTGAATGCATTAAAGCATCCTTCAATCAGTTTTTTTACCTACTAGGTCTTATACTACAGTGTTCTCTCTTTATATATGATGTACCGATAGAAAATCACCCTTTGAATCATGGCC
>CAZGVP010000391.1:0-3139 GCA_964529135.1 uncultured Caulobacterales bacterium
ACTGTAACCCAACATGGCTATCAGTACCTAATGTAGTTGTAAAATTTCTAATAAGTGCTTTCAATTCTTCTGGGTCAGATGAATTTAAAACGATCGGATTCGCATCACATCTCTGCCCCTTTCCCCCACCATTTTGCCGCACAAGTGGACGCAATCTTGATGGCAGATCAATACTATAATCAGACGGTTCGTAGGTGATACAGGGTTTCGGCAGGGGGAGTGTTTCGCCAGATAAATCTGCAAATTGATTCACTATTGGCCCTATATTCACATTGGATGAAAAAGGCACAATACTGATTGATAAACTTTCCGAAGCACTGTTTGCAAACATTACATCGATAAAATTTTGCGCCTCCGATATTAGCGTCGTTAATTTCCCGCGCTTATCCATGGAATTGGAAACATCAAGTACAAGCACGAGTTCCAAGTTGCTAAGCAATTGCCCACCAAGAGCCTTTACTTCAATTGGTAATGATTGCAAGGAATTCCCATATAGCACAAAAAGGTCAAATATCTTAAGGAATAATGTGGGCAACTCTCCAGTTACTTCTATTTCAACCTGCCTAACACTACTTGTATCCTGAACTAATAGTGGCTTAACTTCCAAACCAACAATATTAAATCGCGAATTATCGAAATTTGAATTGAAATATGACCGCGCAACATCAACAGGGTTGCCTTGTGTTGTAAGAGAACTTGCAGCCAAAACAGCACTGTCCGCAGCAGATTGAATTTCACTCCTGGCACTAGTCATCCTAACAAAATCAACGCCAGCCCCGCCTAAACCAACCAATAAGACAGCGAAAAAGCCAGTCATTATTGCTACATTTCCACGGTCATCCAACTTAAATTTACGCAAACTATATTCTCCAATTCAATCTGTGGCAGATCAAAAATTCACAACCCAATATTATTGCTTGGGATGTTAACAGAATATATTAAATGCATTAAAAACTTGTTAGTAAAAAATGTGTCCGTCTATGTAATTTTTGACATAAAATCCGGAAACAACGTTAACAGACCTGTTTTGTACAGTGACCACCAAAAGCCACCCGAATAAACATAAAATTTAATTGGTAAAAATATATAAATATTTACCAATTTATTGGTGGTTTAGAGCCACCATTCCTTAGGTCTTGTTGAAAAACCAGCTGCCTGCTCCAACGCATAAGCTCCCTTAAACAAGGTTTCCTCATCGAACGGTCGCGCAATCAACTGAAGCCCTAATGGTAAACCTTGCGAATCAAGTCCTGCAGGTACACTAGCGCCTGGCAAACCCGCAAGGTTTGCAGTAACCGTGAAAATATCATTCAGATACATTGCCACCGGATCACCGGATTTCTCACCAAGGCCAAATGCGGCAGACGGTGTCGATGGCGTCAAAATCAAATCCACATCATTGAAAACAGCGCTAAATTCATCTGCGATCAGCTTACGGACTTTTTGTGCCCTTAGATAATAAGCATCATAATAGCCAGCAGACAACACATAGGTCCCGATCATTACCCGTCGCTTCACTTCATCGCCAAAGCCTTCAGCACGTGTCTTTTCATACATTTCTTGAATGGGCAGATCACCGTCTGCGCGATAGCCATATTTAACACCATCATATCGGGCCAGATTTGAGGATGCTTCTGCCGGAGCCACAATATAATAAACTGGCAGTGCGTATTTCGTCAGAGGTAGAGATATATCAACGATTTGCGCGCCAGCATCCTTCATCCATGCGATGCCCTGTTGCCAGAGACCTTCTATCTCACTGGGCATACCATCTATGCGGTATTCCTTTGGGATACCGATTTTCAAACCTTTGATAGTTTGACCAAGACAAGCTTCATAATCAGGCACAGGTTTATTTATTGACGTCGAATCTTTTGGATCATGTCCCGCCATACTCTTCAGCATAATAGCAGCATCTCTCACATCATGGGTGATTGGTCCTGCCTGATCTAGTGAAGAAGCAAATGCGACGACGCCCCACCGCGAACAACGCCCATATGTTGGTTTTACCCCTACTGTACCGGTAAAAGATGCAGGCTGACGAATTGACCCACCTGTATCAGTACCAGTAGCGCCAGCACACAAAGCTGCAGCAACACTTGATGCCGACCCCCCAGAAGAGCCCCCAGGGGTCAATGGTGCATCATCATTCTCACGTCTCCATGGATTAACAACATTACCATAGAAGCTCGTCTCGTTCGAAGAACCCATAGCGAATTCATCAAGGTTTAACTTACCAAGCATAACCGCACCATCAGCAAAAAGGTTGCTCGTGACGGTAGATTCATAACGTGGAACAAATCCATCCAGAATATGGCTGCCTGCCGTGGTCAAAACACCATCCGTACAGAACAAATCCTTAATCCCCAAAGGCACACCTTCAAGATCCCCCCCCTCGCCCTTGTTTAGCTTGACGTCCGATGCCGTCGCCATCTCGCGAGCCTTATCACCCGTAAGGGTAATAAAAGCATTTAGCTCCTTAGCCGCTTCAATACGCGAAAGATATGCCTCTGTTGCTTCAAGCGATGTCAGCTCTTTGGTTTTCAGGGCGTCACGAAGTGATGCGAGGGTATGGTTTTCAATTTTGGTCATTTGCGATTTTATCTTTGATTGGATTGACAACAGCGATCAGCTAAGAAAAAGAGTGAACGTTTATTCCACAACCTTCGGCACTACAAAGAAGTGCTCCTCGGTTTGGGGGGCATTAGCGACAACATTGTCTGCCTGGCCACCGCCTGTAGGGCCAGATGCAACTTCGTCCTCGCGCAGTGGCAACGACACCTCCACGGTAGACGACATAGCTCGGATGCCATCCACATCGACTTCATTCAATTGCTCAATCCACCCGAGAATACCATTAATTTCGTTGGCCAATGGCTCCAATCGCTCTTCTGGTTCAGCGATGCGGGCAAGTTTTGCCACTTTACGTACGGTTTCCTTGTCAACACTCATAACCTGTTCCTGTTTTTCAAGCTAGAAAGCCCTATCAATGGGCGTCGTCTTCCGCAAGGGGGGATGGGGCTGCCAAGGCCCGTATTCTTTCTATCTCAGCCCCAGGTGCATACCAGGGAGTACGCACAAACACTTCTAACGATGTTGCCAGTGCCGAATTATTGCTCTTCTCATCCACTAGTGAGAG
>CAZGVP010000392.1:0-3136 GCA_964529135.1 uncultured Caulobacterales bacterium
TCGCGTCGATTCTGCTTGCCCCCCCCTTTTGCCTGTTCGCCACGAGGCAGAAGTGATGAGGGCGCGCGTTCGCGCTTTCACACTTCAGAATTAAAGGGCAAAATTTATGACCAAGAAAAACGACACACCGCGCACCCGTGAAGAATGGCTTTTGGATGTTGCACATTTGATTGTGCCTATCATTGAAGAAAAGGCCAATATTCCAGTTGGCAAATTTAGAGTATCTTGCAGCTTTCCGGGGTCAGGCGGTTTGAAAGGAAATAAAACGCGGACAAGAGGCCAATGTTGGTCTGCTGAACTATCAGGCGATAATCATGCAGAAGTTTTTATCTCACCCGTTGAAGCAGATCCGCGCGAAGTCATTCAAATCCTTGCGCACGAATTAATTCACGTTGCCCTACCCCTAGCAGGTCACGGGAAGCCCTTTCAGAAAGCAGCCAAGGCAATCGGATTTGTGGCACCGTTCACATCAAGCCAGACAACACCGGAGTTTTGGAATTGGGCTGATAAGATCTTGAAGAATTTTCCAGTTTACCCGCACAAGGAATTAGATGCCCGGACACATGTTGGCGCAAAAAAACCACAGAAGAACCGGCAGCTAAAATGCGAATGCCTTACATGTGGTTATGTTGCCAGAACGAGCCGTAAATGGATTGAAGAAAAAGGCGCGCCCCATTGCCCGGATCATGGCGCTATGGACTTCGATGACCCAGATTACTGATTCCACGCTACTTGACTCGATGTTCTTCGACACAATGACTCGTTCTTCCAACAACTGACAATCATATCCAAGGATTCTGAAAGGTGCGATTTAAGGATGCCGCTTTAGTCCGCTTTTGGTCATTTGCCGAAGTGTCATCAGCGGCTGCCTTGAGGAGCGAAAAGGACTTCAGGTGGCTCTACTTGTTCAACCTGCAACCAAAGGGAATCATTCTCACAACAAAGAATTTGTCAATGACGCTTGACATGTCAATGACGCTTGTCATTATGTCAGTGTAGCTTGACATTGAGGGTAGCATGGAAGACGAAAAAATTAGCTTGAATTGGGGACGGTTCTGTAGACGTCTTGGTATCGCACTTATTGCTATTCTTAGCGCGACCTTTGCAGCGGTGCTTCCTGTCAACAACATTCAACTGGCCAATTGGGCCGCCATACTTCTGGCGCTTGCTCCCATTCCGCTCGCCATCTTTGCCTTGTGGCCCGCAGCAGATGAGCGGGATGAAATTGAGATAAGCATGCGGTTGGGAAGTATCGCAATCGCTGGCTGTATTTGCCTTGCGATCATTATTGCTGCAACACTTATTTTCCAGCTTACCGGAATCAAACCGGAACTTCTGACACCTTATGCTCTACCGGCCATTCTCGTTTTCACGGCACTCTCCGGCGAGATGGCAATACGTCTCTATCACGCACAAGATACATTAGCCTGATTATGCACAATCACATCAAAATCCTGCGTACTGAGAAAGGATGGAGTCAGGCAAAGCTTGCTGAACTGCTCGGGGTCTCACGCCAATCGGTGAACGCAGTGGAGACGGGAAAGTTTGACCCTTCACTCCCTCTCGCGTTCGCCATTTCACGCCTTTTTAAAAAGCCTATCGAAAGTATTTTTATCGACATGTATCACGAGACAACAAAAGCGATTAAGGGAGAAACAAATGACCAAGGAAACTGAAAAAAAATTGGAGGCATGACGGAGAAAGAGTTCATGGACACGCTTCGCTGTACTAAAGCAGATCAATGGTTACGGCGAGGTCCAGGGGCAAAACTTTTATTGCTTCTAGCAGCCATGTCGATGCCATTAATTATTGCACATGGTTATACTTTTTACACAACTGGTAAGTTCTTTAACCTCATAACAGCGCTGAACCTGCCTTGGTATATTCCCGCTGCAGTGTTGTTCTGCCTGATCGTATTTTGGGAATTCCATAGGGAAAAAGCCTATGACGCGCGCGATGAACGACTGGATGAAGTTGAACGTCAGATTGAAACACGCGCAACCGCATGGGCCGGGGATCGGGTGTTTCAAACGTATTTTTCTGCCTTTCTCATCCTATTATGGTTTCCGAACTGGTACCAAAGTATAGCACTTGGCTTCCCGTTCTTGTTTGCTGTAGAATTCGTCTGGCTCAGATGGGCAAGCGATCCCTTTTGCGGCAGAAGCTTAGCGCTTAGACTTTATGTTGAACACAGTGGCTCTCATCCTTTGCGACCTTTGCGGCGGGTAGTAGATGTCATCTAGATTCTGAAAGGCAAAGAATGACCGGTACAGCCTTTACTCCCCTCGCTAACGTCTGCAAAGGCGCCGAGAGCAGACATAAGATTGAGTCATCTCTGCCGTAATGTTGAGTCACACCGTGCTAGAATGCAGAGTCAGTTTGAATGGTACCAGTACCAGATTCAGAGGCCGTGTAAACGCTTTCAGAGGCCAGTGAAAGCGGCATGTTTTGCTGGCCTTTTTCTGCCAATATGCTATAATTATCAATGATTGTCGGCACAGTTGCCGGGCTAGAAAGATTGGAAACCGCTATGGCTACCGCTTTGAAAACCCAAACCGCTCCCCTGCTCGATGAAGCGGAGATCGCGCGCCGTCGCAAGATCAATGAGCAAAGCAATCATGATGGCGTTCTTGAAGGCGTTAAGCCCAGCAAACTAATCTTGGAACTGGGAGAGCGCTGGGCGGTTGGTGAGATTACCCGCGAAGAAATGAGAGCGGCTGTAATCGCGGACGCGATTAGCGGCGCGTAGACGGCTATATTGCCTATTTCGTTTGATCCATTTTTGGACCTTCAGAATGGAGTTTTGAAAAATAAACTTGGTATCACTGATGCTGAAAAATTGGCTGAGAAAGAAACCAACTTATCAGATCTAAGTGCCGGTGACATCCGTGCTGGTGATGGACCGGCACGAACGTTCGACCGTGCCCACCTCAAAGCCCTTCACAAGCAACTGTTCGGTGATGTCTATGAATGGGCCGGACATATGCGCGATGAGCGCCCGACCGTAGACGGCCAAAAGCTGGACCCATACGAAAATATATCGAAGGGCAATGATGAGTTTGCGCGCGCGTCCAAAATTGAAAGCGAGCTGCCAAAAGCATTAGCTTCAATTCAAGACATCGAGGCGCTAAGGACC
>CAZGVP010000393.1:0-3107 GCA_964529135.1 uncultured Caulobacterales bacterium
CTAAGCTTGGCTTTTTGTTTTGACGAGACCTTCCTTTACGGGGCACTAAGGCAATATTATTTATGTAAGAGCAAAACCATGACAGCTAATATCAATGCACTACAATCTGAAACCGTATACGTCGCTCAACATCATGTTTCTTGTGACGGCGGCGGCGGCACATTAGGGCACCCAAAAGTATATTACTCATTGGAAAACGGTGAAGCCGAATGCGGTTATTGCGATAGAAAATTTATCTACGATCCTGCCAAAACAAAAAGCCAAGCTTAGGCTGCGTCCTCACCTACCAATACATCGCGCTTACCCGCGTGATTCGCACTGGAAATGAGGCCTTCTTCTTCCATACGCTCGATTAATGTTGCAGCACGGTTATAACCAATCTGCAAACGGCGCTGAACATAAGAGGTTGATGCTTTTCGGTCTCTTATGACAACGGCAACCGCCTTATCATAAAGCGCATCACCAGAATTAGTGTTCCCGCCCAGATCCAGCCCGGCAATGGCCGTCTCGTTACCTTCAACCATTTCTGTCACTTCCTGAACATAAGAAGGCTTACCCTGTTTCTTCAGAAACTTAACAATTTTTTCCACCTCCCCATCAGCAACAAACGGTCCGTGCACACGGCGCAAGCGTCCCCCACCGGCCATATAAAGCATATCTCCTTGCCCCAGTAATTGCTCAGCACCCTGCTCACCTAAAATAGTTCGACTGTCTATTTTCGATGTTACCTGAAAACTGATCCGTGTCGGAAAATTTGCTTTAATAGTGCCGGTAATAACATCCACAGAAGGACGCTGTGTTGCCATGATCAGATGGATGCCTGCCGCCCGCGCCATTTGCGCTAGACGCTGGACCATACCTTCAATATCCTTACCCGCCACCATCATCAAATCGGCAACTTCATCAATCACCACCACGATGAATGGCATCACCTTGTAATCCAGTTCCTCTGTTTCATAAATCGGCTCACCGGTTTCCTCATCATATCCGGTGTGCACTGTTTTAGAGAGCATTTCACCATTTTCTTCTGCCTGCAAAACACGTTCATTAAAGCCAGCGATATTACGCACACCAACCTTGGACATCCTCTGGTAACGTTCCTCCATCTCCCGCACTGTCCATTTCAACGCAACCACCGCCTTACGGGGATCGGTTACCACTGGCGACAGCAAATGCGGAATGCCGTCATAGACTGACAACTCAAGCATTTTCGGATCTATGAGGATTAATTTACATTGATCCGGAGACAAACGATAAAGTAGGGACATAATCATGGTATTGATACCAACAGATTTACCAGACCCGGTGGTCCCTGCAATCAACAGATGGGGCATGCGTGCGAGATCAGCGAAAACCGGCTCCCCGCCAATATCAACACCTAGCGCTAAAGTAAGTTCCCCTCTGGAATTTTCATAATCACCCGATCCAAGCTGCGAGCGCAAATAGACCATTTCGCGATCCTGGTTCGGGAGTTCAATGCCAATAACATTGCGCCCTGGCACCACCGCAACTCGTGCTGCAACGGCACTCATGGAGCGGGCAATATCATCAGAAAGCCCGATAACCCGAGATGATTTTACCCCGGCAGCCGGCTCAAGCTCATACAATGTCACAACCGGCCCGGGGCGTACATTGATAATTTCACCCCGCACACCAAAATCAGATAGAACCGTTTCCAACATCCGTGCATTTTGCTCCAGCGCATCATCGGAAATAACTGTACGGGTTTGCATTGAGGGTTTCGACAGCAAATTCAGTGGCGGCAGCTCATAACTACCAGGTTGAAAGACCGGAAGTTCATGCTGTGCTTCGCGGCGCTCCCGACGTCCAGGCTTCTTTTTTAATTCAGATCTGATAATTTGCCGCTTGGGCTTGAGGCCCGGCGCAATAACACCGGCCTTTTCTTCAGCATCACCCATATCAAGGGTACCCAGCACCTGCGTATCATCAACATCATGCATCTCACCTTTTTCGAAGGCATCAGAAGCAATCAGTACATCGCGCAATTCCTCTGCATATCCATCATCCTGGCGGTGCGAATTCCACAAAGTGCCTATCAGCTCAAACCCAACCTGCAATTGACTTATGAATGCATATAAGCAGTCTTCCAGCAAATCAAGAACATCTTCAGAGCGCTCACGTGTTAAACCACACACAACCGGCCATGCATAAGCCAGCACAGCAAAGAAAATCATGCCTGTAAACAAAGTTGGATAGGGCGGCTCCAACGATTGAAACAGGGCGCTAACCACTCCGCCTACGCCGCTTCCAATAACACCGCCAAGCCCGGTTGTATATGGCCAGCTTGCAGGAACAGGCCATGTAGCCAGAAATGCCGCCCCTGAAATCATCACAACCGGCACCAGCACTAAGCGCAAGAACACAAGGGGCGTCGTGGTTTCCGGTGTGCCTTTCACAAGAGCATACCCGCCCCAAATCACCATCGGTCCAATAAGAAAAAACAAAGCGCCGCCCATTGTTTGAAACAGGAAATCCAGCACAGTTGCCCCTGCAGAACCAGCAGCATTACTGACTGGCGCACTGGTTGCGGTGTTCCATGTGGGATCGGAAATTGAAAAATCGGCGGCCCCTATAACAAGCCACGCAGCCAATAGTATCAACGCCCCACCGCCAGCCCGCATGGCCACACGACGCACAAACTGGCGTAACCTGTCCAGAGAACTCTGCGGTGGTGAGAGTTTCTTGCGCGTAGAAACGAATTTGCGGTCAATTTTTTGTCTGGTCATAAGCATGTCAAAGGTTATGAAATGAACGGTTTGTTCACCTTGCCACGTCTCTGCACAAAAAGGGTTAACGCGCGTTAACCTTTTAGGTGATTACTTCTGCAATTTGAGCATGATCACTAAACCACTGCCGACTGGCGTCGGTAGGTTTATCTGAGTGCTTCTCAATATACTGAAGTATAATATCGTTTGCAACGGCACCACTTGTTGTCCAAAAATACCCCGTTGCCCAGAAATATCTGCCCCAATAGCGTTTCCTGATATCAGGGAATTCTCACTGAATTTTGTGTGAGGATCGCCTCTTTACCCGTTGCATGAATTTACTTTCCGGAACACTCGGCGCAATGGACACAAACATATGCA
>CAZGVP010000394.1:0-3102 GCA_964529135.1 uncultured Caulobacterales bacterium
CAGAACCACAAAAGTATCCCACCCTGATTCCAGAGCAACCATACAATGCTAAATTTTCACCCGTCTTGAAAAAATCGATCAAAACTATCTATTGATATAAACTCAAATCGAATTTTCTGCTTGAAGCAATTGCAGCGCGCACAGCCTCTAGCATGGCGTCCAATCGGGCACGATCCAGTACACGGCCATTTAGGATAACACTATCGATTGATGTCGTATTTTCAATATTAGCGAGTAGGTTCTTGTTGAGCAAAACCATATCGGCGCGGCGTCCCGCTTCAATGATCCCTGCATTCTGACTATTTTAGAGTCTGGTTATTTTGGTTTCAGGGATTTACGTGATAAGCTCTAATATTATAATAACTTGTAACAACAGTAAATTACATTAACGAACCGCCATGAACCATAAAAAGAAATTTTTCACATTGGGTGTGTATCGCAAAATTAATCAGCAATGCAACCATTTACTCTCTTGCAAAAGAGCTTGTTTTAAGAGTCGACCTATTATCGCATTATTCATAAGTCAAATGATGTTATGTGCGATCACAACACATGCCGCAGCACTTGTGGAACCCACTGCCAATAGCTCCACTTCACTTCCCATTCCAGTTGATCGTGCGCTGCGTGTTGCCGAACTTGATGGTGATGTACGCATCTCCTTCACTATGCGATTCCAATGGGCCAATGACATTGTAATTGTTCAACGTTATGATGCCGTTACAAAAAAATGGACCATATTGGAAGGCAATCCGGATCTGCTTACCCGCCGAGGGCGTGAGCGATTAAAAAAATATAAAAAACTGGAATCAAAACCTGGAGGTCTTCTTTATGGGGATTATCGCGATAGCCTAAAAGACGTGTTCCTTGCAAAAGAAACTGAACAAACACTGACTTATTCATTCTCTTCACCTCAAGCGCCGTCTTCTCTTGATAAGCAAAAAAACACCATTGCAACTGAATTGGTAATCGACAGGCAAGAAGGATGGATGCGCAAATATTCGATCATTGCATTAAAGCCATTTAAAGCAAATCCCGTCTCGCGCATGGACGCACTCACCTTCACGCAAATCTTTGCAAAACCTGTTGAAAATGGTCCTGTGGTATTGACGGAATTCTATTGCCGAATGAAAGGAAAAAATGCTTTTATCAAGGTTGATGATGAGTTTTCAATAAAATTTTCTGATTTCGAGATAGTCAATTAAAATTGACTGATAACTCATTATTAATTCACCCCACCTGTTAGCTCTAATTACACATCTGTTAAGGCGATTTCGTTCAACAAATCGATAGCACGCAATCGCGCTTCGGGTAATTGCCTGTTGGTCAGGTGCAAAATGCGCGATTCAATAAAGTATCCCGTTGTCTTGAGAGCATTGATCGTGTCTTGCCGTGTAATTGCGCCGCCCTCACCCTTTAAAAAATCAGGTAATGGTAACATTTTATCTTTATACGGCGCCCCAGCTTCGCGGCTAACAGCACAAGCCGATTTTGGGGACACATAAGCAAGATTTTCGCGCGCACCTGTCGCTGCACATCGATCTAATGTTAAACCAAACCCCATATCAGTTAAAAGCCCCAATTCCCAGCGAGCCATAAGAGCGGGCCAGATTTCTACATCTTCAAAATTATCAATCAACACATTCATCGCAGCATAAGTGCGTGGGTGGTCCTCGCGCTCCGGCAGGCAAGAGTGCGCCACTGCGCAAACAGCCGACAAGCCCGCCAATGACAAGCGATCCATCATCAACCCGGCCGCACGCGGTTGCAGCAATTCCAGTGAGTACGTACCCAGGCTTTCCTCAAGTCGCCCACGCCACTCAACATTTACCAGATTACCAGGTTGGAGCACAGGTGTCTTGCGCCGACCACTACCGCCAAACACCAGCCCCGCCCAACGCCCACGCGTCGGCGTAAAGACATCCGCAACCGCATGCCCTTCCCCATGAGCACGCGCCGCCAAAATTATGCCTTCATCGCACCATTCCATGTGATTATTTTATACTAGTTCCCTGATGAAAGAGCATTTTCCAACTGCTCCCTTTTTGCCGCCATATAGAACTTCTTAATGAAACTTGCGTCAGGGAATTGGGATCTTCGGAAGAATACAACCGATAAGTCACAAGAGCGTAGTTATCATTTAAACGACTAAGGTCAAAATCTTTGATTACAGGTGACGGCCTGGTCTCTTCACTTTCCAATGAGATTAAAGTGGAACTTTTATTATACACAGTTCCTGATGCTCCAAATTCCGTAAATTCTTCAGCTAACAAATTACTGACGTTTTTTTTATCTTTGCGAAAATTAGAGCAAAGCAACTTTTCTTCAAGCGCTTTTAACTCATCACTTAGTAAAATATCACGTGACATATCATTCAACGCGATCAAGCCCCATTTCACGATAGCGAGCGGCTTCTTCGGCCCAATTTTCACGAACTTTTACGTGCACAAACAAATGCACCGGTTCGCCCAGTAATTCTGAAAGTTCCTCGCGTGCAGCAGCGCCGATGGATTTGAGCGTTTGCCCGCCTTTCCCCACAACAATGCCTTTCTGGGTTTCGCGCGCCACATAAACAATCTGGTCCACACGCAGCTCTTTCTTTTTTGTACGTGTCCAGCTTTCCGTTTCCACCGTCGCGTCATAGGGAAGTTCATCATGAAGACGCAAATAGAGTTTTTCGCGGGTGATCTCCGCTGCCATCAAACGGTCAGTGATATCGGATAATTGATCAGGGGGATAATGCCAGGGCTGTACTGGCATTTTCGAAGTTAAGAATTCTCTCAACACCTGCAACCCATCACCATTTTCAGCCGAAACAATAAATGTCTCTGAAAATACACCATGGGCATCAAGATCGCTAATCATCGCCAATAACCGCTGACGGGGAATTAAATCGATCTTATTAATCACCAATACAACTTGTGTTTCTGACTTTTTCAACTTCGCAATGATCGCATCCGTATCGATGCGCGCGCGTTTAGCCTGAGGTTTGGATTTCACATTGTCAGAACCAAGATATGCCGGCGCATCCACCATCAACAATGTGACATTGGTGCCCTGCGTACCCTCCCATGCCGCCGATACCATTGATCGATCTAGACGACG
>CAZGVP010000395.1:0-3099 GCA_964529135.1 uncultured Caulobacterales bacterium
AGCGTTAATATCCAAAAGCCGTCGAAAAAGCCCTAAAAGTGGGGTAGATTTTGGGGTAGAAACTGGGGTAGATTTGAAATTTCAAAACGCCTAAGTCATTGTTTTTATTGGCTATATGTAGTGATTTTGAAGCACGTCACTCGCGCCATTTTCGAAAAAATCTTCACAGTTAACACATTGATAAATAAGGGATTTAGCGGCCCTTTGATGTGCATGTGCGTTTTCTGCGCATAGATATGGGTAGAACTCTGGCATGGCAAAGTATCGGTTAGAGGGTGGGATCTCACTCAAAAATGCGGCTATTGGTTTTATCTGCTTGTCCGCGCCTTTGTTTGCGCATTGACAGGGCGACCCGCTCTGTGTGGTAGTTAAAAAATGCGTATTCTGGTTGCGGAAGACAATGAACAGATTGCACTGCTGATCAGGCAGTTACTTGAGCGTAATAATTTCATTGTTGATCATTTTGCCACGCTTGGCTTGGTCAAAGAAGCGCTGCAACAACAAACATATGACCTGGTTATTCTTGACCGTGGTTTGCCCGATGGCGATGGCCTTGAGATTTTGGAGGATCTGGGAAAGGCGGCGCATTGGTCCAAACGTCCGCCATTTCTTGTCCTGTCGGCTTGGGGGGAGGTGACAGACATTGTGGACGGGTTGGAGGCTGGCGCGGTTGACTATATGACCAAGCCGTACAATTCAGATGAGCTATTAGCCCGTATCCGTTCCAATATTCGCAAAAGACGTAAACTGGATGACCATAATATCACTTTTGGAAACCTTGTTTACGAGGTCAACCATATGCACGTCTCGATAAAAGGTAAGACGCTTCAACTTGGCAGACGCCAGCTTTGTATTCTGGAGATGCTTTTGAAGAACAGGGACAAAATTGTGGCCCATGAACGCCTTGAAACGGCTGCTTATGGGTTTGATGATCAGATATCTTCCAATTCTTTAACATCGCAAATCTCAAGGCTGAGAAAGGCACTTCAGGAAGCTGATGCCAATGTTAAAATTAAAGGCATGCGAAATTTGGGATACGTCTTGAAAGAAGATGTTTCGTGAATTTTATTCATCGGATTCGCGGCTCATTGATGTGGAGATTGATGGTCTCCATGATCGTGATACAGCTGATTGTGATTTTCGTCATATATGGCGATACAATTGATCGGTATAATGAATATATTTTGGAGAATGAAGATACAATTGAAAGCATAATTGAAAATGTATTTGTAGATTATTATGAGCTGCGTGATACTGGGGAGGCGGCCGGTAGTCTCCAAGCGCCTTCTCCGCAAAAGACCGATGATCCAGCTCTGGATTACATATGGCAGCATATTCTCACGAACAATTCTGATTTTTGGTTCAATATCGAAAGCGAAAACTTTAATGCGTCACATGGAGATGTTCCAATCAGTGCGCGTAATGTTCGCTTACTGCAAAATAGAGAGGCGACTGAGCTTGCAGATTGTTACGAGTTAACGGGGAAACGCCGCGCGCGCGGGGAAGTATATTCCTTTACTGAGATATATTGTGGTTCTAATGGCCATGTGGCATGGGCGACGGGAGGCATTGATGCGGCTTATCAATTGCCAGAAGCCTTCGCAGATTTTGAAAGATCAGAATATCTGATTGGAATTATCAAGTCCGCCGGGGCCTTTTCGATTGGTATCCTGCTTATAATTCCGCTTACTGTTTTTCTCATCCTGCGCCCTGTGGAGCGGTTCGCAAAACTTTTGGGAGGGTTTTCAGGGTCAGCCGATATTGTGAACCTGCCTGCAGATCAGGTTCCAACCGAGCTTGCAGCCTTTGTGGTTGCGGTGAATGGCGCTTTTGAAAGGGTCCGGGAAAGCTATGAGCGGGAGAATGCTTTGCGCGCGGCTATGGCGCATGAGCTTAGAACGCCGCTGACCATACTGAGCGCGCGCATTGACCTTTTAGAAAGATCAGACGTGCGTGACCGTCTCAGAGAAGATGTAAGCGCCATGACAGACTTGATAGACCGTTTGTTGCGTCTGGCAGAAATGACAGCGGTAAATCTGGATGCGGAAATTATAGATTTATCAGAACTGGTTGATGATGTTGTGAACAGCCAGAAGGAATTTGTTGCCCAATCTGGCCAGCGCATATCCTTGCACCTGACCTCCGAACCGACACCTGTGAGAGTGAACCGGGATACATTCGCACTGGCCCTATCGAATGTGATTATCAACTCTATTCGGCATGGGCATGACGATGACCAACCATCAGAAAAACCCATCAATGTTACTGTAAAGGGAACTGGCGAGGTGATTGTTCAGGATTTTGGAAGCGGGTTTCCGGACACGATGCTCCAAATCATAAATGCGCAGCAGGCGGACGAGAAGAAAACGTATAGAAAAGCGCGTTTGGGTGTCGGAATTATGATTGTTGAAGCGGCGATGCGCTCAATGGGGGCGACCGTTACATTTGAAAATGCACCTTCGGGGGGGGCTGTAACGCGAATGTGCTTCGCTTTATATGAAACGCCATGAGGCAGCCGATCGCCTTGTGGCCGTGTCTGAACAATCCCTGCGCTTAGCGATTATCGTAACCGTTTCCCTGAAATATCGTAAACTTCAACGTCGCCTATACCCATTTCGCGCAGAGCGTCTTCAAACACTGACGTGTCCCCGACCAGCGTCCAGAGTATGTTATCTGTTTGGAAAAGCGCCTGGCTGGCGGCCTGAATATCAGCTTCGCTCAGAGCTTTGAAACGGTCAGTGCTTGTTTCTTGATAATTGTAAGGGCGTTGTCTTACCTCATTTTCGAGAAGTGTTGAAACAAGATTTAGATTGTCGCTGACAAGAAGCGCCAGGCTTTTTTCCAGAGAGGTCACGACTTCATCAATCTCTGTACTGCTGATGGGACGATTGCTTTTAAGCTGCGTGATCTCGGCATTGATTTCGCCGATAGCGTTGAGTGTTTCAGTGGCGGTGACGGAGGCGCTAATTGAGGTGCTCAGCATGTCGCCAATATTTCCAATGGATGAAGAAATACCATAGGTCCAGCCTTTATCCTCGCGCAAATTCATGTTTAGGCGCGAGGTAAATCCGCCGCCAAATATGAGGTTTGCAATCGCGT
>CAZGVP010000396.1:0-3091 GCA_964529135.1 uncultured Caulobacterales bacterium
GGTGCCATAGCTTGAGCGTTTTTCCCAGCTTTCACCGTAGTCGGTGGAGCGGTACAGACCGCGCGCCGACCCGTTGCCTTCGATAAGCGCATAAACCATACCCGGTGCGGACGGTGCCATCGCAAGGCCAATCCGGCCAAGCTCACCCGATGGCAGACCACGCGACACCTTTTTCCAGGTCACGCCGCCATCGGTTGATTTGTGAACACCTGATCCCGGACCGCCATTGATTAGCGTCCAGACACGGCGCTGACGTTGGTATGACGACGCGATCAAAACGTCAGGATTGTCTTTGTCCATTACGACTTCATTAATGCCGGTATGCTCATCAATCTCCAGAACAAGCTTCCATGTCGCGCCGCCATCGGTGGTTTTATAAAGCCCACGCTCACCGCCAGAATTCCAGAGCTGACCCTGCGCCGCCACATAAACCGTGTCGCTATCGCGCGGGTCAACGATGATAGAGCCGATATGCTCGGAGGTTTTGAGGCCAACATGCTTCCACGACTTACCGCCGTCGAGCGACTTATAGACACCGTCACCGTATGCGACTGAGCGCTGCGAATTATTTTCGCCGGTGCCAACCCAAACAACATTTGGGTTATTTGGGTCGAGCGTCACAACACCGATTGAGAAGGTCGATTGACTGTCGAAAATCGGCATCCAGGTATTGCCGTTATTTACGGTCTTCCAAAGGCCGCCTGAGGCAGTACCGACATAATAGGTTGATTTGTCGTCGGGGTGAAACGCGAAATCCGCGATCCGACCCGATGTTACTGATGGCCCGAGTGAGCGAAATTTAAGCCCGCTAAGGGGAATATCATCTTGCGCCGTAGCACCTCCAACAATAAGTGTGAGTGCCAACAAAATAGACGTGATTAGCCGACCAGCCATCAGACCTTCTCCCAAAAGATATTGATATATAACGGGGATTACAAAGCGACCCTACCCTGCCCCAAGTGAGCGGGAGCATAATCAGAGTATGCTGAACTGTAAAGGAAGCTATTGCCCCCAACCTGCCCAAAAATCCTCAACTATCTGAGTGGCGAGTTTCCTGAGCCGACTGTCGCCCTTTTTCATCAACTTTAAGGTCGCCTCTTTTTCACGCATATAGGTGTCCGCGAACCTACCGCCATACTTTGCGATAGAAGTGGAGTTGGAGATCAAGTCGGCGAGCTTAAGTGTCTGACCCTCCGCATCCGCTTTCGCATTATGGGCGCGGTCAAGCGCTTTCCGCGCTTCGCGGTTACCGTCTTCCGGGCGCGATACATCGGTTACCATCATCACAAGGTCGGCCACACGGTCACCGAACATATCTGCGATTTCATCTTCTGTAACCTCACAGTCCTCGACCACATCATGCAACAGGCCTGCAATCTGCAAGTCCTCTGACCCGCCGTGATCCTTCAGAATTTTCGCAACCTCAAACGGATGCACATGATAAGGCTCACCGGTATATTTACGTTCCTGGCCCTCATGCCATTTCTTGCACATTTTCTGCGCCAACTTGATGCGTTCACTTGTCATGCGCGCAACGATAGTCAAAGGCGTCGCATAAGCCAACCAACAATGGGGCCTTATTTTTTTGGGTCTAAAAACAGCGACAACGTATTGCCTTTAACGAGCCACGAGACACCAAAGGCAACGACAGCAATTGCTTCCAGCCAGAAAACTGGATTGAGGCCTGCCGCAAAGCCGGTGAAGGACACAATAACGATCAGGGCGATCGACGCCAAAATGATGTAGCCACAGACGCGGTAAATTTTATTACATGTCCTTCTATAATTGTTTAGCGCCACATCACCCGTCTTAACAAAAAGACGCAGACAGAAATAGGCGAGCGCGAGGAACAAAATCGCTGCTGATGCCAGATGCAGGTAGCCCAAAATCTCTTGTGAGGAACGGACAACAACAGAGGGCGTAGTCGGAAAGAAGGCGACGCCAACCGCAGCAATACCAGCTATATCACCAGCCCTATCATCCTGTGGCTCGTACCCTTTGTAGGAAAAAAGGAACATACCAATGATACAAAGGGTGCCAACAAATACATCCCTGCTCGGGCTGTAATAGTAAGCGCTGATCGATTGACGCAGCTCACTATCACCCAATATCAACGCCAGGACCACGACAAGAAACGGAAATATTGCACCCAAAATACCGATGCATTTTCTCAGTATCAGAAAATTGATTACCAACCGGTTTTCCGTTTTTGCGACTTCATCGCTCATGACGATCTCCCCTGAATATCCGTATAACTGACTATATCATGGGTAGGCGGAAATGACCGTGATACCAATCAAAAAATGTATAATGTAACATATTGTATCTTATGCTCTCCTATGCGAAGGTGCCACCGCTCAGTGGAGAGGGGTCTCCTGAGCGATTTGGGTTTTTCGAGTTGTAAACCATCCATAGTTTTATCAGTACCAACCGTCACACCTGTGATGACTGGTTCAAATTACCTCTGTGCGCCCTATCTCGGCGCCTGTAACGGAGAACAGGAATGAAGCTCGCCATTCTAAGACTATTCACACTTTCCATTGCCCTTATGACTTTTGGCGCCTTTGCGCATGCGCAAGACGACAAAGACAAAGGGCCGTTAAACGCAGCAACCTTCAAGGGCATGGAACTCAGGAACATCGGTCCTGCTTTTATGTCAGGCCGGATCGGCGATATCGCCATTGATCAGAATGACCCTGCGACATGGTATGTTGCCGTGGCATCAGGCGGTGTATGGAAGACCGTTAATGCAGGCACGACCTGGAAATCGGTTTTCGATGGTCAGGGCAGCTATTCAATTGGCGATGTGACACTTGATCCCTCAAACAGCAACATTGTTTGGGTTGGCACGGGCGAGAATGACGGCGGCCGTCATATCGGCTTTGGTGACGGTATTTACCGCTCTGCAGACGGCGGTAAAACATGGAAAAATATGGGTCTTAAGGCATCAGAACATCTTTCTGATATCATTGTTCACCCAACTGATTCAAACACGGTATGGGTAGCGTCACAGGGCCCCTTATGGTCGAAGGGCGGTGAACGCGGCGTGTTCAAAACCACCGATGGTGGGCAAAACTGGGAAAAAGTCCTC
>CAZGVP010000397.1:0-3087 GCA_964529135.1 uncultured Caulobacterales bacterium
GAACCCCTCTTTCCAGGTTGAAAACCTGGCGTCCTAACCGATAGACGAAGGGACCACGCTTGAGGAAGCAACGATATATTCAGCCTTCCCGGTGGTTGCAAGTCAAAAATGCGCTGAATGGCGTCTTATCTACCTAATGCACTTTTATTATCCGAAAAATCATTAAAATTAGCTCAAATCCAGCTGGATTATGGGTAAGTCACATCAACGATCTGGAATTGACCAGCATTCCCGCCACGCCAATCGTCAGCTTTGATTTTACCAACCACATGCAGCCGCTCGCCACTGGCGAGAGCTTTACCAACCTCATCATCGCCCGCACGAAAAGCAATAGATCTCACTTCTTCGCCCGCATCGCTTTTCAAGACACAAGAAACATGCGCGTCGCCAACAATTTTGGGATAAAAAGCACGAACATTTTCCAACAAGAATAAAGGTTCGGCATTTCCGGGGCCAAATGGGCCAGCTTGCTCAATAAGACGCGCAAATTGTGCTGATACTGCGATCGGAGCCACAATAGCGTCAATGGTGAGCGATCGCCCTGCAAGGGCTTCGCGGACGGAATCGCCAAGGCTCTCATTCAGATAGGTGGTAAAGGCAGGGAGTTGTTCTTCCGCTATGGTCAATCCAGCCGCCATTGCGTGACCCCCACCGGCAATTAGCAACCCCTCCTCGCGCGCTTTGGCGATGGCACTACCAAGATCAACGCCTGTCAGGGAACGGCCTGACCCCTTTCCAATAAACCCGCCAGAATCTTGCGTCAGGGAAATAACAATCGCAGGGCGATCATAGCGCTCTTTAAGACGTCCAGCGACAATGCCCACAACACCAGGATGCCATCCTTTTGATGCCGTAATAATGATATCAGGCACATTGTCTGCGGACTCAACCTGTGCAATCGCCTGCTCAAGAACACCTGCTTCAATTTCCTGACGCTCTGCGTTCAACACATGCAGTTTCTCTGTGAGGTTCGTCCGTTTTCTAACGTCACTGGTTGTGATTAACTCAAACGCCATATTGGCATGCCCTATGCGCCCTGCTGCATTAATTCGTGGGCCAATTAAAAAACCCAAATGATAAGGTGAAGCAACCCCTTTCACTCCTGCTCGTTTTGCAAGACTCGCCAATCCTGCATTACCACCTTCTCCTGTAGCCAGTTGGCGGGATAAAACCCGTAAGCCCTGAGCAATGATGGCGCGGGTAAGGCCTTTGACCTGCATCACATCACACACAAGCCCAAGGGCAGTAATATCCAGCCATTGACGTAAATCCGGGCGTTTTCGATTAGTAAAAAAATTCCGTTCACCCAATGAACGATTCGCAGCCACTAAAAGCATGAATGTGACACCAGCAGCCGATAAGTTGGTCAACCCGGAAAGGTCGTCAGGACGGTTCGGATTAACAACAGCTGAGGCGCTCTGTGGAGGCGGCCCGCTCATCAAATGATGGTCAACCACAATAATATCAATGCCTTTTTCTCCTGCAGCCTCAATGGGTTCATGAGCCGAAGCACCACAATCAACCGTCACAATTAAATTTGCGCCGCGTTCATGCAAATTTTCAAAAGCCGCTATGGATGGTCCATACCCGTCTCCAACACGGTCTGGTAAGTAAACCTCAACCGATGCTCCAAGGTCACGCAAATACAAAAATAATAAAGATGCAGCAGTAACACCATCCACATCATAATCACCGAAAATGCCGATAGTTTCACCATTTTCGAGTGCATGACAAAGCCGCGCAACAGCCCGATCCATATCAATCATATCCAATGGATCTGGCATTAGATCACGTAGAGTTGGATTCAAATAAGAAGCGGCATCACCTGGCTTCACGTTTCTTGCTACTAGAATCCGGGCAATAGTTTCATTAATATTTTGACCTGCCGCAATCTCACCAACCAACTGCGCATCAGCTACAGATCGAACCCATCTCATACCGTGTACGGATTGTTCAACAATAACACTAGATTTATCGCGCAAATCGAGAGCGGCATCTATCCTGGATACACTCACATATTCTCCTTCAGGCATTCCACCAGCGTGAAACTTTGTTCTCATTAAGATCTGCGAGATCGTGCCCGAATATATCGTACAGTGCCAGAGTGAGAACGCATCACAACAGTATGGGTACTGACATGTTCAGGTTCCCACTTCACACCATCCAGCATTGTCCCGTTGGTAACCCCTGTTGCTGCAAAAAATACATCCCCTGAGGCGAGATCAAGCAGATCATATTTCTGGCTTAAATCTTCAATGCCGATTCGTTCTGCACGTGCGCGTTCATCATCGTTACGAAAAACCAGCCGAGCTTGCATTTGACCGCCCACACAACGTAGCGCCGCAGCAGCCAGCACCCCCTCAGGGGCACCACCCTGTCCCACATACATATCTATGCCGGTATGAGCTTCCGTCGTATGAAAAATTCCAGCGACATCACCATCTGGAATAAAAAACACCCGAGAATTCATCTTCCTGGCACCTTCAATAATTGATGCATGACGCTCTCGATCTAGAACACACAACGTGATTTCATCTGTAGGCACGCCTTTTGCCTTAGCGAGCGCTGCGATGTTATCAGTAACGCTGGCATCAAGATCAATCACGCCCTCTGGATAGCCGGGACCAACCGCGATCTTATCCATATAAACATCAGGTGCATGCAACAATGAGCCGCCTTGAGCCATCGCAACCACAGCCAATGAATTTGACATGGCCTTGGCTGTTAAGGTCGTTCCTTCCAGAGGATCAAGGGCAATATCAACCTTGGGACCATTACCGGTTCCAACTTTCTCGCCGATATAGAGCATTGGCGCTTCATCACGCTCACCTTCACCAATGACAACTTTGCCATCAATCTCCAGCTGATTAAGTGCATCACGTAACGCAGTCACAGCTTCCTGGTCAGCACCCTCCTTATCGCCACGACCGATCATTTTCGAAGCAGCGATTGCAGCAGCTTCTGTGCATCTTCCAACTTCAATTGTCAGCATTCGATCAAGATAAGCACTTTGGTCAATCATCGGTTATTTCCTTGAGCTGCTCCCAGTATTTTATGGAGCATGATTAATAGCAAAAAAAGCCACTG
>CAZGVP010000398.1:0-3048 GCA_964529135.1 uncultured Caulobacterales bacterium
CTTGACCGCTCGCTCGATATTGTCTTTGGGCATTGACTGAGCCTTTGCAGCTGCAATAGCAAGTCTCAGTCTTGGATTAAACTCTGGGTCTGGCGCGCCCATTTTTGCAGCGACAGTTATTTCTTTCGAGAGTTTAGAGAACATTTTTGATCGCTTGGCGTCTTGACGCCCTTTGCGGTGTTGGATGTTAGCCCATTTGGAGTGGCCAGCCATAATTCCTCGTTAATCTTTCCGGGCACGCCTTGGCAAAATGCCAGTCTTTTCGGTTATGCCGTATGTTGGTGGCGTGTTGTGGGTTTTCCAACAAGACGGTTTTGACAGTGTAGTTTATGGCGTTTACCCCATCGGCGCTAATACTTTCAAGGGCGTATAGGAAATCAAGGAGAGCGAAATGGCTGATATTGTCAAAAAAAGATTATTGATCACGGGTGCATCGAGAGGCATAGGCGCCGCAATGGCGAAAATGAGTGCGAAAAGAGGTGCCAAGCCCATTCTTCATGCATCTTCGGATAGTCCAGACGCGCAAGCCGTAGCGAGGGCTTGTCTTGATTCAGATGAGGAATTTTTATTTGAAGATTTGAGCCAACCAAAGGCGGGAAAGCGTTTGTTCAAACGAGCGATTGAAATGGCAGGGCAGATCGATGGCGTGATCAATAATGCCGGGGTCTATCTGCCATCACCGCTTCAGGCCGGGTCTGAAGACGAATGGGATAGTGGCTGGGCAACCACGATGGCGGTCAACACGCAAGCCCCGGCAGATATATGTAGGGCGGCGATTAATCATTTTCAGAAAACTAGTAGGCCCGGGAATATTGTGAATATTGCCAGTCGGGCCGGACATCGTGGTGACGGTCTGGATCATGCTGCTTATGCAGCTTCGAAAGGTGCTATTTTAGCGATGACAAAGACTTGGGCGAGAGCTTTATCCGGGCAAAAAATTCACTTATTCTCTATTGCACCAGGTTGGGTTGAGACCCGAATGGCACCTGAAGATATTGAAAATCGGAAAAAAGCGGTAGCAGAGATACCGCTTGGGCGTGTTGCGGCTCCCGAAGAAATTGCTGAATTAGCTTTGTTTCTAATATCTGGATCTTGCCCCTCTGCAGTTGGGGCAACATTTGACATTAATGGTGCAAGCTATGTGCGATAAGGGTCACAGATAAGGCCTCATCAAAAATTGGCTAAGCCGCACTTTTCCCAAAAGTATCTCGTATACGTGGTAATTCCTTTAGTGTCGCTTTGAAGGATTGGCGAAGTGGTTCTTTCAACCCTTCAAGGGTATCCTTATCTGCATTCTCATGGGCTTTGCTCTCAATGAGTGAACAGATACCAGCAAGCTCACTTGCTCCAACATTCAAGCTAATTGATTTGAGTGCGTGTGCTGATTTTTTTAATGAAATGTTGTCGTTTTCTTCGAATGTTTTCATTAAATGAAGCATTGCTTCTGTGCCGTGTGTTTCAAAGAGATCAAGCATTCTCCAGACAAGATTGCTATCACCTGTTTGCATTTCACGGATTTGATCTAACACTGATCGATCAAATGCATCTTTGGTAGAAACAAAATTATTGTTTTCGTCCTTGCTTGTGGGTATGGAATCTATTTTTTCCTTCTTTACGGATTTTGTTTTTTCTTTCGATCTGGGTTCTGTATCGATTATTTTATCTTCGGCTTTTTTATTTTCTTCCTTTTCAGGGACGTCCATAGAGGAAACATCTACATTCTCAACCCCTACTGGTGGCTCTTTTTCCAAGGTAGGCTTATTTTTCTGTGTTGTTGAAGTGTCAGCTGTTCTTATATTATCTGTTGAAGGAGAAGAAAGATTTTCATTTTGTCTTCCTTTACGCCATTCCTCTGCGGTTTTTGAATCGACAGGTTTTAAATATTTCTCAAGAGCACTAACAAGGCTTCCTATGGTAAATGGTTTAGTGACGAAATCATCCATGCCTGATAGTTTCCATTCCTCATCATCACCAGCTACATGTGCGGTAAGTGCGAGTACAGGCATTTTGGATCGATAATTATCGAGCTCCCATTTTCGTATTGCCCGGGTTGCTTCATATCCATCCATGTCTGGCATAGAACAATCCATCAAGATAAGGTCAAAATATTCTTTTTGAACAAGATCGACTGCTTCTTGACCGTCACAGGCTGTTACAGCGATTATATCGAGTTTTCTTAGCGCTTCACTAACAACTTCACGGTTTACAGGACTATCGTCAGCAGCAAGAACACGCATTCCAGCAAATGACGGGATTTCTTTTTTCTCTGATGGTTTTTCGTCAGTTGCTTCCGCTCCTCGTAATTCACCTTTTAGAATTCGGTCAATTTGCGTTACCATAAATCGCCGTGATAATGGCTTAATGAGCAAGTCTTCAGCAATTCCCTCTTCGAGGAGGCGATCAGGTTCTGTATCCCCCAACTCACTTACGCATATTCGTGTAGGCACCCATTGGTCGGTATTGCTTGTCATGGCTTTGTGGAATGCATCCAGAAAAGATGGCGTTGCGAATATAAAATCCGCATATGCCATATAGGACTGTATTGGTTCGTCGAGTTTAACAATTTGTGGATTTATACCGGCTTCTTGTAGATAGCGCGCGAGCATTTTAGGGGTGGCTGTACCTTCAATTGCAATAATGGCTCTTTTCTCGTTTTCAACCTGCCGCATTGGTTTAGCTTTGCTGAGAATTTTCACTGGAATAGTGAAGAAGAATTTTGATCCCTTGTTCTCTACACTTTGTACTGAGATTTCCCCTCCCATTTTTTCTACAAGTTTACGAGATATTGCTAATCCAAGGCCGGTACCACCAAATTTTCTGGTGGTTGTTTGATCTGTTTGCGAGAAAGCTTCGAAGATTAGGCGTTGTTTATTCTTTGGAATACCAACGCCTGTATCGGTGACAGAAAATTCAATTGAACAGGGAATACCATCTTGTTGAACGCGTTTAACTGAAACAACCACATGACCTGATTTGGTAAATTTTAGAGCGTTGTTGACCAGATTGGAGAGGATTTGGTTTAACCTGACGGAATCGCCTTCTATTGAC
>CAZGVP010000399.1:0-3047 GCA_964529135.1 uncultured Caulobacterales bacterium
AAATTTGTGTGAGCACCATATATCAAGAGGGTGTAGGTTAGATTTTCTATTGATTGAGTTGTAAAAGATAAGGATTAATACAATTCCTGCCTTAACGCTTTAGCGTGTCTGGTACGCTGATATGTGCGCCTGCTTCTTTTTGGTGGCCAATTTTAAAAAATGGCTCTAACGGTGAAGTCAAATTTGCAACGCGGAGCCCTATTCTCATGAAATTCTTTGTCGACACCGCCAATATTGAAGAGATTGCTGATCTTATCCCAACCGGTCTGGTGGATGGGGTAACCACTAATCCAAGTCTTATTATGAAATCAGGGCGAGATTTTCGAGAGGTGGTAGCAGAAATTTGCACGCTCACAGATGGCCCTGTTAGCGCTGAGGTGACGGCCATTGAAGCTGATGAGATGATTGCTGAAGGTAGATCACTGGCGAAGATTGCTGATAATGTCACTGTAAAATTACCATTGACGCTTGAGGGATTGAAAGCGTGTCGCTCGTTCAAATCTGAAGGTATCATGACCAATGTCACTTTATGCTTCTCAGCTAACCAGGCATTGCTTGCTGCTAAAGCCGGGGCGAGTTTCATCTCTCCGTTCATTGGGCGCATTGATGACCTTGGTCTCGATGGGATGGAGCTAATCCGGGATATTCGTCAAATTTATGATAATTATGATTTTCGCACGGAGATTCTAGCAGCCTCTATTCGCTCACCTTTGCATATGCGCGAATGTGCACTTTCTGGTGCAGATGTGGCGACTGCTCCGCCGAAGGTAATTAAGTCATTGGCTGATCATCCGTTAACGGATAAGGGGCTGAAAGCGTTTCTTGATGATTGGGCTAAAACAGGCCAGAAGATTCTTTAAATGATTACGATTATATTGCTATGAGTCTATCTTTTTCGGCACATATATTACCAATAATTTCAATTACTAATGGCGAACTATTTCCTGTCCGCCGTATTTTTTGCGTTGGCAAGAATTACGCTGAGCACGTAAGGGAAATGGGCGGTGATGCAAAAAAAGCCGTGCCGGTTTTTTTTACCAAGCCTGCGGACGCAGTGGTAGAAAATGGTACGGAGATAGCGTTCCCGCAGGCCACTGAAAACCTTCACTATGAAGGTGAACTGGTGGTTGCGCTGCAAAGTGGGGGGCGTGATATTACGATCAGCAACGCTATGGACCATGTTTTTGGTTATGCAGCGGGCTGTGATTTGACCCGGCGGGATCTACAAGCTGCAGCCAAGAAAGCTGGTAACCCATGGGATGTGGCAAAAGCGTTTGATCATTCTGCGCCGATTGGTACTATCCAACAATCAGGTCGTGGTTTTGATTTGGCAGCGGCAACCATCAAGACAGTGGTTGATGGCAAAGAGCGCCAATGCGCACCTTTATCGATGATGATTTGGTCAGTACCGGAGATTATTACCAGTCTATCATCTTTTTTTGAGTTAAAAGCAGGAGATCTTATTTTTACGGGTACACCTGCTGGAGTGGGGCAATTGATACCCGGAAACCAAGTTAGTGTTATTATAGATGGTTTGCCATCTTTGCAGTTTTCTATATCTGAATAGGTAAGGACCATCTTTCCATTAGGTTGGCCCATTTTCGTTGATACCTACATTAACAGTAGGTGGTAACATTGCATGGCTTGAAATCCCTGTTTTAAACGCTGATATACGAATCATGGATAATAAATTAAAAACAGAACTGTATAGTGAGGTTGCGGTAGAAATCGCAGCGGTGATCGCTGGCGAGCCAAATTTGACAGCGCGTATGGCAACTGTGTCGAATATTTTACACCATGCATTTGAGTATTTTTTTTGGACTGGCTTTTATGTGGTTGATCCTGAAAAAAAAGATGAATTGGTTATTGGCCCCTATCAAGGGTCCATGGGGTGTTTGCGTATTCCATTTGGAAGAGGTGTATGCGGAACAGCGGCCGAGAGTGGTACAACACAAATAGTCGATGATGTACATACTTTCCCTGGGCACATTACTTGTGACGTAAACTCGCGGTCTGAAATTGTTGTGCCTGTATATGATGCCGACAACGCTCTGATTGCTGTACTCGATGTGGACAGCGATAAGCCGACAATGTTCAATAATATCGATAAAGCAGGGCTTGAAGCAATTTTAGCTGCCGCTTTTTAGGAACTGCATGCAACCAGGAGTGATTTTAACTCCGCAACACGCTCAGAACTGATTTCAAGCATTGGCTTACGAGGTGCGCCTGCTTCAATACCCTTCGTTCTGAGACCCGCCTTCACGGTTGCAGCAAGACCTCCCTGCACGATGAATCGTAATAATCCAAGTTGTTTGTAAAAGACCGCCTGTGCCGTGGATAGGTCTTTCGATTGCATCGCGCTGTAAAGTTGTTGCGGGAGATCTCCGATGAGGTTTGGTGCCGCTGTGCACCAGCCAATAGCGCCTGCAGCGAAGGCTTCCAGAGCAAGCGTATTATTCCCGCAGAATATCGGAATTTCTCCATTTGAAATTTCGTGAATGCGGTGCATACGTTGGATATCGCCGGTACTCTCTTTGACCATAGTGATATTATCGATTTCATTCACCATGCGGCAGATGAATTCAGGTTTCATATCCAAGCCGCCGGTTGCCGGATTGTTATAGGCCATGATTGGTATAGAAATGGCATCCGCAATCGCTTTGTAGTGATTAAAAACTTCTTCCTCACTTAAAGGCCAATATGCAATAAGGATCACCATTACTGCGTCTGCGCCTGATTTCTCAGCAAAGATTGCTCTATTAACGGCATCCTTGGTTGTGAGTTCGGAAATGCCGACAATCACTGGAACTCGCTTGTTCACATGCGAAATAGTAGTTTCTGCGACGAGTTGCCATTCTGATTCTGTCAAATAGGCACATTCACCAGCGCTTCCGAGCGGTGCAATGGCATTAGCGCCAGTTTCAATCAGAGAATCAACCAAACTGCACAATAACTCGGTGTCTATATCATGCGAGCCAGCGAGATATGGGGTGATCGGATAGGCCACAATACCATTGATATCGGTCACGAGTATTTCCTTTGAAAAT
>CAZGVP010000400.1:0-3046 GCA_964529135.1 uncultured Caulobacterales bacterium
ACAGCAGAAATAACGCTAAAAACTACAAAACCAAAACGTTTCCACACAGCCTCGGGACATGGTGACCATATTGGATATTTGTCCAACTGCGGCTTATGACCCAATATCGCCATTCAGATTTATATATCCAATGTCAGTTATGGGGAAAGTTTCAATTCGCAGGGTCTCTGCCGATTCCCGTTTTTGCCAATTCCATCTCGTACTTTACTATTTCTTTAGCAGGACGAGTGTGTAATTTAAAATGGTTGGCAGCTAGGTACTGGTTCTATCGACGCCGAAGAGTAGAAAATAGTCGTATAAACAATCATTACCGCATGGCCTTCGTACTAATATGAGCACGTGATTCAAGCTATGGTTTGCTTTTGCTTATTGTCTCGCTGTACGGAATGGGAGTTGTTAACGAATGAAGAAGATTGACCTTGATGCGACTGACATTCGTATTCTTAGCGCCGTGCAACAACATGGCCAACTTAGTAAAACCAAGTTAGCAGAGATCGCTAATATTTCTGCGACACCTTGCTGGACGCGTTTGCACCGACTTAAGGTGGCGGGTTACATCACAGGATTTCACGCCGATATTGCGCTTGATAAGATAGCTGATTTTACTAAAGTCATCGTAATCATTTCACTGATCAACCATAGAAAGGCAGATTTTGATCGCTTTGAGACTTTTATCAAAGATATAGATGAAATCACTGAATGCATCGCAACAGGTGGTGGGATGGATTACGTCATTGAAACTGTATGCCCAAGCCTTTCGTCATTTCAGACCATGATGGATATTCTACTTTCCGCTGATCTCGGTATCGAGCGCTACATGACTTATATCGTGACCAGACGCGTCAAGTCGAGCCTACCTAACCTAGCAAAACTTGCAACCAAAGCCACCTAAATAATGCTCCTCGCCCGAACGGCCTGTTTATAGTCCAAAAACAGTCTATTCAGTCTAATGGTTGCCAATTTTCAGTCCGTCATAATACGGCTTCCTCACTTAAAGTGGCCTCAGATCTAGATAGTACATGGCGTCACAGGCCATTGGTAATATGAGAGGAAGATATTATGAACGCAGACGACTTTGGGTTTGGAACGCAGATCCGCAAATCACCCTATTTTGACGCCACGGTCCGTTGGGGAGCTCAGGCTTTTTCGGTTTACAATCACATGTACATCCCACGCGATTTTGGCGATCCAGAACAGAATTTCTGGAACTTGGTAAACGACGCGATCCTATGTGATGTGGCGGTTGAACGTCAGGTTGAAATTACTGGGCCTGATGCTGCGAAGTTTGTGCAAATGCTAACCCCTCGTGATCTCTCGAAAATGTCGGTCGGGCAGTGTAAGTATATTTTGATCACGAATGCCGATGGTGGCCTTTTAAATGATCCTATCCTGCTACGCTTGGCAGAGAACCACTTTTGGATTTCATTAGCAGACAGCGACATTTTGCTATGGGCGCAAGGCGTTGCTATCCACTCCGACCTTGATGTCACGATCACCGAACCAGATGTGTCGCCACTCCAATTGCAAGGACCGAAGTCTGGCGAAATAATGAAGGCGCTGTTTGGTGATAGTATCATGGACCTTAAATATTATTGGCTACGTGAACTGGATATCGACGGAATACCGATGATCGTGTCGCGCACTGGTTGGTCTAGCGAGTTGGGCTACGAGCTTTACCTACAAGATGGCTCTCGTGGTGATGAGTTATGGGAAAAAATTATGGCAGCAGGTGAGCCTTTTGGCCTAAAGCCTGGTCATACGTCTTCTATCCGACGGATTGAGGGTGGCATGCTGTCCTATCACGCCGATGCGGATATCAGCACAAATCCATATGAGCTTGGATTTGATCGTTTGGTTAGTCTTGATATGGAGGCCGATTTTATCGGCAAAGCCGCATTGCGTCGTGTTCAAGAAGAGGGGGTGAGCCGTAAGCAAATTGGGTTGATCATCGACGGCGCACCTTTGACAGGTCCGAACACGACTTTCTGGGAGGTCAACAAAGATGGCGTTGAGATCGGCAAAGTGACCTCGGCTGTTTATTCCCCCCGATTAAAACAAAACATCGCCTTGGCAATGGTTAGCGCAGATCAAGCCAATATCGGTTCTACAGTTGAAGTTGCAACCAATTCTGGTTCGACCATAGCCGTAATAGCAGAGCGTCCTTTTTACGACCCGAAAAAGAAAATTGCTGCGAACTAAGCACGTCCATAAAGAAAGAACCTAAAATGTCCGATCTTGCTATCGATTTGCACTGGCATCGCGCCGATCCTATTTTGCAAACTGGCCAATACTCTGCCGAACACACTGTTCAATATAATAATAGCCACGAGGTATTGGTGGACGCCGCCCCAGATTGGGGCGGTAAGCCTGAGAATACCAATCCTGAACAAGCACTCGCATCAGCCCTATCAAGTTGCCACATGATGACATTTTTGGCACTTGCGGCCAAGGCGGGTTGGCCTGTGGCAAGCTATTACGATCATGCAGAAGCGCATCTTGGTAAAAACGCCAAAGGGCAAATGCTGGTGACGCGTATCGACCTGCATCCTGAAGTGCGTTTCGATACTGGCTTTACAGTCGAGGCGGCTGAGTTGGCACAAATGCAAGACCGTGCGCATCGCTATTGTTTTATCGCTAACACCCTTTCCAATGATGTCGAAGTCAACATTCTGTAGATCTAAAGAAGGATCTGAATCGATGAAAAAACGATATTGTGCAGCAAGAGCTAGACGAAGACGGTGTTATGCGTTTGGCACTTAACGTGTTGGATGTCGTAATGAGCTTTCTGAGGCGATGTTAGCGACGCTCGGCGGAGCTTTTATCGAGGCTGGCACTGATCCATTGGTGCGACTCGTTATTTTGGCAGCAAACGGTCCGGCGTTTTGTGCCGGCCATGATCTGAAAGAGATGGCCGCAGGTCGCGTGGCTCCAGATGTTGGAAAGAGTTATTTTACAAAAGTCATGACCCGCCACTCAAAGCAGACATTAGTACCGTTTTAAAGCTTGATCACTTCTGGACAACACCTGACCTTGGTCTATGCAAGAG
>CAZGVP010000401.1:0-3035 GCA_964529135.1 uncultured Caulobacterales bacterium
CCGATGCGCCCGGTCGCAATCGCTCAACAACTGAAGAATATTTTCCTTCCGGTACAAAACAAATATCCTGACTATCCGGCTTATCAGCGACACTTAAACCAAGCGCGCCAGCAATACGGCGCACTTCGTCTTTTGTCATCCCACCTAAAGGAAATCGTAAATAGTCTAACTGATCCTTGGTAGTAGAAAAAAGAAAATAACTCTGATCTTTTGTCGCATCAACTGCCCGGCGCATTTCGGCACCGTGTGCCCCCTCGGTCCGACGTATATAATGCCCCGTCACCATCGCCGCCCCTCCAAGATCACGAGCCGTATCCATCAGATCACGGAACTTTACTCGCTCATTACATCGCACGCATGGGATTGGCGTAGATCCGGCAAGATAAGTATCAGCAAAATCTTCCATCACACTTTCGGAAAAGCGATCTTCATAATCGAGAACATAGTGTGGAATGCCTAAACGCTCAGAAACTTGGCGAGCATCATGAATATCCTGACCGGCGCAACAGGCGCCTTTTATTTGAATTGCGACCCCGTGATCGTACAATTGTAGCGTGACACCAACAACATCATATCCTGACAAAGCACAAAGCGCTGCCGTCACTGAGGAATCTACACCACCAGACATTGCCACAACGATACGCGCACCTTTGGGTACTCCAAGATCTATCGAGGGGATATCTGCGGTTGATATGTCAGAGATTGCTTTCATATAGGAGATATAGAGGCACAAACGTTGATATGGAATAGCGATTATGATCTCTCAGTTAATCCAAGCCAACTTAATCTGAACTTGCGTCCTTCTCGCCCGTGCCGTGGACTTTCTCAGAACTCTTCTGCTGGCGACGGTATCCGCCACTAAAATCGCTGATGACACCCGCAAGGTTAGCAAGCCGCGCCTGCTCTTCAATTACTTTGAATTCTGCAGTGAGACCTTCTGTGCGCCTAAATGGGATCAAATGCATAAATGGTGTCCCGGCTTTGAGCTTAATTACGGGGTCGGCTCGCTCCCAACGGCAGGGAGAATGGATCTGATGCCAGTGATCTGTATTCACAACACCAGGGATTGGCACCAGTGGTAAACTGTTTTTCTCTTCATGCAGGGTCAAGGGAAGAATGAGAACAGACCAACCAGGCGGCGTTTCTACAAGCCACGGACAAATTGGTTTAATAACAAGAGGTAAACCATCGGGCGGCTCCAACATTTCCACCCCAGCCACCTGATCACGGCCATGCTGTTCCAAAGGAAATGCTGCGTGGGCAGTTCGCCAGCTAATCATTTTACCATTAGGGTCGCGCACAGCTTGCCCATTTGCACCACGGCTCACCCGCTCCACAATAACATCTGTCCACAGAGGAATTACATAACCAAGGTGTAAATAATCATGGATCGCAGGGCAAGTTCTAACAGTATTACCCTGTTCCAGTTCACGCCTTATCTGACCAGGGATTTCGCTCTTCCAGTCAGGCATGACCTCCACTGCCGGGCGAGGACGTAATCGATCATCTTCGATCAATGACTTGCTTTGAACGTTAAAAGTGATGGGCATGAGTTATCCGTCATCTAGCTAATGCAAGAATTGATTATACGGCTCGTTACTTAAATAAGAAAGCGCAATCTAGCACACCTTCCTAATGTACCCCAGACGAGCTTATTTTAGAGGAATGCAATTTAGATAAGGGCAAGCACTGATTGATATAGTTCATCAGCGACTGATAATATGCGCGCATTGGCATTAAAAGCACGCTGAAACAAGATCAGATTACTCAACTCTTGCTCAAGATTAACGCCAGATTCTTCGAGAAGGCGCGCATTAATATCATTGTTAAATGCCTGCGCCACACTAGCTCGACCTGAGGCCGCATTGGCCCTAGCGCCGATTTCACCTATTGTACCAGCAATGCGCGCTGCCTGAGAACGCCCTGCCTCAAATAATCGTGCCGCTCCACTTCCATCATTGCTGCTTGCAACCACATCACCAAGATTAGCTCCAACAAGCGTGAGGCGGCCTGCGACAAATAATGCTGGCGCTTCGCGCAACTCTTGGACAACTCCAAAACCAGTTTCTGATTGTGCCACAATAGCATTAAACCCAAAAAGCTCAGCAAGCCCCGCAGTGTCATCAGCAAAAGCAAGTCCCTGCCCTGCAACTGTCCCTATTGTTAGCTCATCATCGATAATCGTTGCAGAACCATTTCCGCCCAAAGCAACATTGATAGCTTCAGCCAGACCATCTGCTGAGGCAAGAAACCCAATTGCTGCGCCACCATTAACACTTAGCGTATCTGTATCAAAATCAAGGTCCAGTTTTCCAAGTAAAATTCCGTTTGTATCAAGCAATGCCAGGGTTGAACGTCCCGTCAACCCTGTGATTTCTGCATCTGTTGGCAAACGCCCCGCCGTCAATGTTTGTGGTGGTGGAAATGATGTGTTCACTGCACTTGCGGCGTTCAGGGCATTTACAAAATTAGTTTCGGTTTCTTGAACCAGCACCGCTAATGCAGGCAACTCAGAAGAAATTAGTGATAAAGCCCCGCCAATAGACCCACCAGACACCTCAGTAGTAATATCCGTACCAACATCCGTTTGCGCGATTGAGTTTGTAGAAAGACCAGTAACAGTCAATCGAGCTTGTGTGCCTTCAGTAATTGATAATCTTGCAAAACCACTCGCATTTACCAAAACACGCCCCTCACCTGTCGTCACTGTTGCACGACCTATATCATCCCGCGCAACATCAACATTCAATAAGCCTGAGAGCGCAGATAATCTTGCACCCAACGCATCTCTAGGACCGTTACTCTGCTTTCCTCCAACTGCGATCTGATTATTCAATACAAAAACCTCTGAAAGGAGCTCATTGGCCTGATCGATATCGAATCCAAGACCAGTAATTGCGCGATCAACCTCACCCACAATTGCGGTTTGCGTTTGTTGAAAGGCAGAAAATGTTGCATCCAGTGATCCAATTACCTCTGTTTGCGCTGCAACAGATGATGGATCTGCATTGAGCCTTGCCAGCGCCGCCACTGTA
>CAZGVP010000402.1:0-3011 GCA_964529135.1 uncultured Caulobacterales bacterium
GGCCCACATCTTTCACCCTTATGACCCGGCCATCAGGTTGTGCTTTCACAACTATATTTTCAAAATCTTCAATGGTCTCCAGTCTACCCTGAGTCTGCACATTTATCTGAAACCCGGAAGGGCCAGAGGCTGGCGGTTGGTTCATCACACCAGATGCAACTTGAATATTCTGACCTCGCAAAGCTGAAACAACCTGCTGTGCAGACATGCCGATCGAAGAAATGATATCAGGATCCAACCAAATGCGCATTGCATACTCACTTGCACCAAATAGCTGCACTTCACCAATCCCATTCAGACGACGAAGCTGATCTCTGATTTGAAGAACGGCGTAGTTGGCGATGAAGATTTGATCATATGTGTTATCAGGTGAAAACAAATTCACTACCAGCATCAAATCTGGGCTATTTTTCCTCGTAGTAACACCCAAGCGTCTTACCTGTTCAGGCAGTCGTGGTTCAGCAATTGCAACACGGTTTTGGACTAATACCTGAGCCTGATCCAAATCTGTACCAAAAGCAAATGTGACGGTTAACTCCAGTATACCGTTCCCCGTTGACTGAGACAGCATATAAAGCATGCCTTCAACGCCGTTAATTTCCTGTTCCAAGGGGGTTGCCACAGTGTCAGCAACCACTTCTGCACTGGCGCCCGGGTATGTAGCTTGAACGACAACTGTTGGCGGGGCAATATCGGGATACTGCGCGACAGGCAAGCTGCTATAGGAAATACTCCCAACCAGCATAATCAATATAGCTATTACAGCTGCAAAGATTGGACGTTCTATGAAGAAATGACTGAACCGCATATCTGAGTGCCCTTAATTCGCTATTGTGATTTCTGTGACTTGTTTCGTCGCCGGCATGCCCGCTCTAATGCGGTGAAAACCATTCAGCACGACCAGATCGTCCGGTGATAACCCTTCCTTCACGACACGGAGGCCGTCATTTATAGCACCAAGTGTTAAAAATTTCCGTCCAATATGATTGTCTGGCGACAGGACAAAAACAAACTTCCTTGCTTGCTCAGACTGAATAACGCTGTCAGGAACCATGACGGCATCATATTCACCACTTCCCAGCAACCGTAAGCGACCAAATTGTCCAGGTTGGAGAAGGCTATCAGAATTTGAAATTATGGCTCTACCTCGCAAAGTCCCAGAGGTTGCATCAAGCTCATTATCAACAAAATCCATTGTGCCTTTATGGAGATATTCTATCTCATCAAGTAAGCGAACCTGCACTGGATTGGGGTCATCACGAGAACTAGGCCTATCACCCTGAGAAAATAATCTTGCATATTTTAAATATGCAGATTCGCTAATTTCAAATGTAAAATATATTGGATCTTCACTAACCACCGTCGTCAACAGTGTACCTCCTCCTATATCGCCACCATTTATCAGATTACCGCGCGTTACTAGGTCAGTTCCTACACGGCCGTTGATTGGCGATAGTACCGTTGTAAATTCAAAATTTAACTTGGCTTGCGCCAAGTCAGCAGCAGCACCTCTAACTCTTGCATTCGTTTCTGAAACTCTCGCTAAACGCTCATCAAATTCCTCCTGACTAATAGCGCGGGTTTCTCTCAAAGAACGAGCACGTTCAGCTTCCTTCACCGCGAGCTCGGCCTGTGCATTGGCCGCATCCAGATCAGCTTGTGCCGCGTCAACGGCAATAACAAAAGGGCGTTGATCAATTACAAATAATGGAGTGCCAACACTAACAATCTGGCCATCATCAAACAGTGCCCTTTCCAGGTATCCGCTAACCCTGGCACGTATTTCAACACGCTCTACTGCCTCAAATCGACCGGTATATTCATCCCAATCCACGATGCGACGAACCACAGGGTAGGCCACATTCACCAGAGGAGCATTCGGCAGAGCTACATTTTCTTGGCCGCTCGTTTCCTGCGCTTTCAGCCCTGAAGAAAACAAAATCAACAACAAAACTATCCATTTGCGCATTTCTATCCCTCACGATATTGAAGTTACGTACACATCGTGACTTTGCCAAAAGGTCCCGACGGCATGCAGCTTATGATTTATCAAACGAACGACGCCAGATGGCACGCTCACCTGCTTCTCAAAGAAACAATCATCCCGACCCACCTGTGCAGCATTCAAAAGCATCTAAGTTACTTGAAAGAGTTTATAAATTTAAATTGACCCCAACAACTTCACCTTAATTGCAAAAACTGTAATCACGCAATCGGGATATTGTCTATTCATTATTGATATGCTGAATACGGCACCGGTAATTGCCTAAACAAAGGCATATTGTTTTCTCGGTTTGCTGTTGAAGTTCATTCCAAAAAGAAGGCAATCAATTAAGCCACATGACATAATTGATTGCCTTCAAACACAGTTTCGGCTTCAACCGAACCACTCTAATCAAAGTTGACTATGGCCGCCATCCAACACCATCTCCGCGCCAACCATGTATGTTGACTCGTCGGAGGCAAGAAACACAATGGCATCCGCAATTTCTCTTGGTTGACCAGCCCTTTTGAGAGGAACCAAACTTGCGAGCTGATCTTCCATCCCGTCTGCAACCTCCTCCGGCAAGCCCATACGGCCGAAGATAGGTGTCAATACGGGACCCGGTGAAACCGTATTAACTCTGATTTTACGGTCAAGAAACTCAGAAGACATGGTTCGCGAAAACGACCTTACAGCGGCTTTCGTGGCTGCATAGACAGTTGTTCCCGGAAACCCGATTTGGTTCGAATTTGAGGAGTTCAAAATAACCGATGCCCCGTCATTCAACACAGCCTCAGCGCGTTGAACAGTCTTAAATACACCCTTCACATTGACATTAAAAATCCTGTCAAAATGTTCTTCAGATGCTTCCCGCAAAGGCAGAAATTCAGCAATACCTGCGTTTGCGAACAAAATATCCACCTTGCCAAAACGCTTCTTCACCGTATCATATAAAGTGTCAAGATCATCATCATTAGTTACGTTACCTCTAACCCCAATTGCATCGCTGCCAAGTGTTTCAACGGCT
>CAZGVP010000403.1:0-3007 GCA_964529135.1 uncultured Caulobacterales bacterium
CCCTAAAAAACATGTCAGCAAACAATAGCCTCGCAGCTGATACATATTTTGATGACTGCCTGAAGGCTTTATATTTGGCTGAATTGACCATTCAAGTAAAACAGGATCAGCAAATAAATAGGCCCTTACCTCAATCAGCTTTTGACCAGAAAGCTTGACGGCTCTAAGGAAATTTACTCAGGGAGTATACCACTGGTCATCAATTCTTATCGCGCCACATCGGCCAGAACATTTCATGTTTCCATGTTTTGGCCTCAATATTTTCAATGCCATACTTCTCCGGATAGCGCTGCGCCAGTTTTGCTGTACCAAATAGCACATCCCAGAAAAAGAACAGATTTGCATAATTGCCTTTATAGTGCGTCACTCCGTCTTCCTTATGAAGACCATGATGAGCGGAATGCGCTGCCGGGGTCGTGAAAATACGCTCAAATACCCATAAAGGTTTGCGCAAACATGTACGCCTATATAACCACGCATCCCATCGCAATGGTGAATGCGAACCGAAATTAACCGCCATTTTTATGATTATATAAACCGCATAGACTGGACCAAATCCAAGATGCAACAACACCGCCGATGCCCACACGCTTGGCATAAGGAGGAAATAGAAAATATTATTTCGGTAGGCTAATCGCACACTCATATATTGGCACGAATGGTGGGCCCGATGAAGGTTGTAGAGCAACGGTACTTCATGGCAGGCACGATGCCACCAATAATGCAGCCCCTCATCAACTACCAATAAAACCAGCACCATCTGCCACCAGGTTAACCCGGCCCATGCATTTGCTGAGCCAGGGGCCGTAACCTCCATCAATGCAGGAGCGGAATAAAAAATTAGCGGTGCTGCGATAAGAATGAAAAAGCTTGTGCCTATCACTTCTATCCAGATATCATCACGGCGCACTTTACCGGCTGCCCAAAAATTTTGGGTGAGTATTTCAGCAACATGAAAAGCAATAAAAAGGCCGATAATGATCGGCTTATAATCAATCATAGAAGAGAGATTATCTCTAATCCCAACGAACGCAAAGCGCTATTTGCAGACCACAATTTCAACAAAGGACCGAAAGAAGAGACGCCGAATTAACAGGGGCGCTGGTTCAGCGTCTCTTCTCAGGTCACGGGAACAGGGTCGCACTGCAGAGAAGGGGAATTGGCACGATAACCTGTCCACAACTATAATGTGCGTGTCTGATATACATCTTACAATGGCAATGCGACGAAAAGGTCTGAAAATGCGGCCAAGTGTTTTTTTCGCAAATTTAGACTTCCCAGCACGATTAAATCACACGAAAATGTGACGTTTAGCGTAGCTGATTCGGCAAAGAAACGCAGACTCACATAGCGCAACTCATCAGGTACAAAAATCTTATGAAAATAGGGCGCTCAAAGATAACTACCAATAAAACAGCTTCAACGCAGGAGATTCCTCACCCCTACGCTAATGAGGGAGCGATGCCAGCAGAGCCTGTTCGCGATAGCATTACCATAGCCGGAATACCGGAAGCAGAATTGACTCCAAAGGTACGATACGCACTTACAGGACTAATGGAGGAGGTTAATGCCTTGCGAGTCGAAGTAGATGAGCTCCAATCCCGGCTTGCTGATGCAGAAGTGCGCGCTGATAACGATCCCCTCCTGGGCATCCCCAATCGACGCGCATTTGTGCGCGACCTATCTCGAGCGCTTGCTATGGCAGATCGTTATCAAAACCAGGCGGCCCTTGTTTTCATTGACCTTAACGACCTGAAGATGATCAATGACCTGCACGGACACGCTGCCGGCGATGCAGCCTTACTGCACTTGTCAAACTTCGTGGCTAAAAACATACGCACCGTGGATAGCTTTGGGCGCATTGGTGGCGATGAATTTGGGTTAATCTTGATGAACGCCAATCTCGACCTAGCTCAAAAAAAAGTAGAATGGCTCATAGATACGATAGCGACAGTGCCGTTAAAATGGAAAGATGAAACGCTGGCGTTAAATATGGCTTGTGGAATCGTGGAAGTAACAGCAGGGCAAACTCTTGAGAACACATTGGAAAAAGCAGATAAAGCTATGTATGCTGACAAATTGAAATATCGAAAATAATTGGGTAAAAAATACCCTTTCTCCTATGCGATAATATCAGGCTCAACCATATCGCGCAGTCGGCTTAATTGATCTTTCAAATAGAGTTTCTTTTTCTTCAATCTCGCTATCACCAAGGTTTGTTGTGGTTGCTGCATTTCAAGAGCAACAATTGCTGCATCCATATCACGATGCTCTTCTTCCAGAATTGATAATTTAATGCGCATCGCCTCGTCATTGGCGCCAACAATATCTTTCTCAACTACATCATAGCGCAAATCATCAATTGCGCTTGTAATGGCTGGCTCTTTATCAAAATCATCGCTCAAGACTGGGTGCTCCCTAACAGATGCAATACCACATCATCAATCAATGACACAGAAAACCCTTCCATTCTTGGAGCCTCAGTAAACGCTAGATAGGTTGATGTATTGCGTCTCGCAATCGTGAAAATATCACCCGTTGGTACTGTTCGCGCACGATCGCCAACATTTTCATAGAGTTCCAACTCCATTTTTTCAGAAGTAAGCTCGACGTCCTTAATTTTCTCATAAAAGCCATCATGGCATGATGCATAATTACGAAAACGAGGCATTTTCAACGCTCGGCGCGCTTTGCGCAACGGAATTGTGATTTCATTTGCCCACGTTTGCCCGACATCAAGAGCCGATCTGATTTCAAGCTCACTCAATAACCTATACTGCTCAGCGCACCAACTACACCAGAGCAAAACATTAATATTAAGGTCGAATCTGTCCTGACAATCGATCAACAAATCCGCTGTTCCGGGACGTGCGTAATGCTCTTTCGCCCATGCCCAAAGGCCATCACCAGTGATTTCAGAGACAATAGGGTTCGTTTCAGGTAAATGCTGCATAAGCTGAAAATGAAGGAGTTTTCGTTAAAATTCAATCTGTTGGAAAAACCATAA
>CAZGVP010000404.1:0-3004 GCA_964529135.1 uncultured Caulobacterales bacterium
TTTTTGAATAAGGGGATTCGTCCCCTTTCTATTTAGGGCGACTTATAAGCGCCCTCTGGCGTTGGGGCCAAGGAAAACACGCGGAAAAAAAGTCGCAGTAAACAAGTATGATTTCAATCACGATCTAGCGGTTATCTCTTGCTCGCCTGTCTCGAAACCCTTACTTCTTTCTTCATGAACAATTCCTTATTTTTTTCCCGCACCGATCTTGATCAATCTCGCACCCAAGGCATTCTTGATAATGCCTTCCAGGGTAGTGAAGATGGCGAACTTTATCTTGAATATGCTCAATCCGAGGCATTTGTATTCGATGATAATCGTTTAAAAACAGCTAATTACGATGTTTCCCAAGGATTTGGCCTTCGTACGGTCTGTGGCGAGACTACCGGTTTTGCTCATGCATCTGATATGTCAGAAGCGGCATTGAAGCGAGCTGCCAGTGCTGTCGGGGCGATTAAGACCGGCAAGGATATGGTTTATGCCGACGGCCCGGCACGCACCAACATAAAGTTATATTCGGATGAAAACCCGCTTGATGCGGTGCCGTTTGCAGTAAAGACCAAATTGCTTGAGACAATTAATGATTATGCACGTTCAAAAGATGACCGGGTGCGTCAGGTTTCATGCTCGCTCACGGGTGAATGGTCGGCGGTAGAGATTATGCGACGTGGTGGTGAGGTGGTACGAGATTTCCGCCCATTGGTGCGTCTGAATGTATCGGTTACGGCCGGAGAAGGGGATCGTCAGGAAACGGGGTCCCATGGGGTTGGCGGTCGTGAAGGGTATGCGAGATTTATTGACCCTGCTGCATGGCAGATACAGGTAGATGAAGCGTTACGTCAGGCATTGATCAACCTTGAAGCTGTTCCAGCGCCAGCTGGTGAAATGGAAGTGGTCCTTGGTCCTGGCTGGACAGGCGTTTTATTGCATGAAGCGGTGGGGCATGGACTTGAGGGAGACTTCAACCGCAAGGAAACATCAGCCTTTGCTGGCCGTCTGGGTGAGCGTGTTGCGGCTCCTGGTGTAACCGTCATCGATGATGGGACATTAAATGGGCGCCGAGGGTCTATAAGCGTCGATGATGAAGGCACGCCATCCGCTCGCAATATTCTAATAGAAGATGGTATACTCAAAGGATATATGCAGGACAGGATGAATGCCCGGCTGATGGGCGTAAACCCAACGGGCAATGGCCGACGTGAGAGTTTTGCGCATCAACCAATGCCACGTATGACGAACACATTTATGCTGAGCGGTGAGCGTGAACCTGAAGAAATACTCAAAACTGTCAAAGACGGTATTTATGCAGTTAATTTCTCAGGGGGCCAGGTTGATATTACTTCGGGGAAGTTCGTCTTTAATTGTACCGAAGCCTATCGTGTGCAAAACGGACAGGTGGGAGCGCCATTAAAGAATGTTGCCCTTATTGGTGATGGTCCAACAGTGCTAACGCGTGTTTCCATGATCGGTAATGATTTTGCGTTAGATCCCGGTGTTGGTGTTTGTGGCAAAGCCGGACAAGGAGTGCCGGTTGGTGTTGGCCAGCCAACAATAAAAGTAGATTCGCTTACTGTTGGTGGTGCAGGGGTTTAATCCCATTAGGCTGTTAAGGGGCGTGATATTTTAGAATTTTAATGTGCTGTGGCTTACCGGATTTTGCAGGACAAGTGTTAGCGCATGCCAGCAATCAGCAACATTAATCCCATACAGCCTGCACCGCATAAAATGCCACCTGCTATAATTGTAAGATTGCGCAATAGTGTATTCAATGTTGTATGGGCCTCTCGATTCTCACCTGAAGACCATCAGGAAACCGTCATAAAAAAGAAAGTTAGATTTCATCAAGCTATCGCACTGATTGTGCAACTGGTGCGCAATATTTGCAGTAGGTTTCTGAAAAGGCAGGGGAAAAATATTTTTCCACAATTCTTGATTGCTTCGTTTTCCCGGGTAGATAGTGCGGACAGTTGGCATTTCGGTTCATCCTGCAATAAGGGGCTATTGATCGCAGGTAGGTAGTAAGTTTCCTCATATTGCTATAGATAAATTCCAATGGACGCCCATAATTCGACAGATGCAGGGGCTGGCGGAGCCAGACAGGATGGTGTGCAGGTAGGTGGCCGTGAGGTTGCAACCCTTGCGCGGATGACTCTATGGGAGCGTATTCAAGCAGGAATTGACGAAGCGCGCCGCCGAACCCTTGGTGTATTTCTTGAAAAAATGGCTGAGCGTAAAGCCCGCCGGGATGAAGCTTCCTTTTCTATCGCTCTTATTGCGCTCTCTGCCAAAATGGCTAAAGCGGATGGCGTGGTGACCGAAGATGAAATCACAGCTTTCAGGGATTTTTTTAGTTATCCGCCCGAGCAGGAAAGCAAGGTTCGGATGCTTTATGACTTGGCGACGCAAGATGTTGCCGGATTTGATTTTTACCTTCGTAAGGTCGCGAAAATTTATGAGAGCCAATGTCCGGTCCTTGAGGATGTTCTTGACTGTTTGTTTTATGTGGCGATGGCTGACGGTGTGGCACATCCGAACGAAGAAGCTTTCCTCGATGAGGCAGCGCGTATATTTGATATGAAACCAGCCGCCTATCGCCGGTTGAAGGCGCTCCATTTGGGGATTGGTGATGATGACCCTTATCTAGTGCTTGGGGTTGAGCAAAGTGTAACAGATACTGAATTGAAACAGGCATTCCGCATACTGGTTAAAGAAAATCATCCAGATGCAATGGTTGCGCGCGGTGTGCCAATTGATTTGATTAAGATTGCCGAAAGCCGGATGGCAGCTATTAACACAGCTTATGAGCGTGTCGTTTTAGAGCGAAAGTCTTAATTGAATACCGATACGATAAATTTGATGTTTAAGACTCCAAGTGATGGTTATAGTTTGGTGGAGTTTAAAAATATACATAGATCAAATGGGATGTAGATTGTTTACTCAAAGCTGAGGTCGGAGCTTCTCCTTTGGTATTGAAATTTCTTGAGCTATTTTTTGAAAATAAATG
>CAZGVP010000405.1:0-3001 GCA_964529135.1 uncultured Caulobacterales bacterium
GGTTTTGATGTCCACGATCAGGCAAATATAAACCAATTTAGTCGAAAACCTCGACGTGCAAGCACAAGATAGATAAGCGCGCCTGCCACCAATACCCCAATGTGCAGCGCGACGGTCATCAAGGAGGCAATCATCCACTCAACCCCGTCGCCAAATTTGCCTGATCGTGGACATCAAAACCATAATGCTCCAACCAACGAAAATCGGCTGAGAAGAAATCACGCAGATCCGGGATGCCATATTTCAGCATAGCGAGGCGATCAACGCCCATGCCCCAGGCAAAACCCTGATATTCATCGGGGTCGAGGCCACAATTTCTCAACACGTTCGGATGCACCATTCCACACCCTAAAATCTCCATCCATTGATCGCCCTGGCCAATGCGCACCTCATTGCCAACGCGTTCATATCTAACATCCATTTCGGCAGAAGGTTCTGTAAACGGAAAAAAGTGTGGGCGAAAACGGGTTTCAACATTATCAACTTCAAAGAAAGCTTTGATAAAAGCCTCAAGGGTTCCTTTAAGGTGTCCCATATGACTACCTTTGTCGATCACTAGCCCCTCCACCTGGTGGAACATCGGTGTGTGGGTTTGATCCGAATCACAACGAAATGTCCGCCCGGGAATAATAATCCGGATTGGTGGTTTTTGGCTCATCATCGTGCGAATTTGCACTGGTGACGTGTGGGTACGTAAAACCTTCCGATCTTCCCCTTTCTTCGGGTTTAAAAAGAAAGTGTCATGCATTTCACGCGCTGGATGGTCAGGTGGGAAATTTAGCGCTGTAAAATTATGGAAATCATCCTCAATGTCCGGGCCTTCGGCTACATCAAAACCCATGGCAGAGAAGATTGCACTCATCTGCTCAATAACCTGCGTCACGGGATGGATCTTACCTTTCATATCCGGACGAATGGGCAGCGTAACATCAAGTTTTTCAGTGGCAAGACGCGCTTCAAGAGCCGCTTCCTCCAGCTCACCTCGTTTTGCCTCAATTGCATCAGCAACGCGCACCTTTAATCCGTTCAGTGCCGGGCCCATCTCTTTGCGCTCTTCCGGGCTCATTTTGCCAAGGGTCTTCATCTGTTCAGAAATCACGCCTTTTTTGCCAAGAGCAGAAACGCGTATTTCTTCCAGCAAACCTTCGTTATCAGCAGCACCAATACGGGTCGCAAGGTCAGTTTCCAGTGTTTTCAGGTCGGTCATTATAAGGGCTCATCAGAAAAAAGTAATTAATCCGTCTTAACCGATACAGCTCCCGAAAGTCACCCCCTTAGAGTAATATTGGATATATAGTCAGGTGCTCAGTAAACAAATAAACCCCGCATCATTTTCACAATCCGGGGCCATTCAAATTAGAAATAATTATGGCGCTTAGCCGAGTGCAGCTTTCGCTTTCTCGACAAGTGCTTTAAACGCTTCAGGTTCGCGCACAGCCAGGTCAGCGAGAACCTTACGGTCAACCTCTATACCAGCAAGATTGAGACCATTGATAAATCGACCATAGGTCAGGCCGAGTTCGCGGGCACCAGCATTGATACGCTGGATCCATAAGGCACGAAAATTCCGCTTGCGCACACGACGGTCGCGATAAGCATACTGGCCAGCTTTTTCCACTGCCTGATTGGCAATACGGAAAGTATTTTTGCGACGTCCGCGATAGCCTTTAGCATTAGAGATGATTTTCTTGTGACGAGCGTGTGACGCAGGTCCTGTTGATACGCGTGGCATGTGACTAGTCTCCTGAAATTCCGGTTAACCGCTCGTTAGCGGGCATAGGGCATGTATTTTTTAACGATCCGCGCATCACAATCAGCGAGCACATCGGTGCCACGCTTTTGGCGAATTTGTTTTGGGGTACGTTTGATCATGCCGTGTCTTTTACCGGCGTGACCGGCTTTAATCCGGCCGGAGGCTGTCACTTTAAAGCGCTTTTTAGCGCCTGATTTCGTCTTCATCTTGGGCATTTTGCGTCTCTTTATAGTTTGGGGAAAGCTGGTGAAGTGCCAGCAGATCCACTTTTGCAGTGTGGTCGCCAGGGCATACCCATATGGCCCGACCACCAATGAAGGGGCGGTTTATAGGCAAATGAGGAGGAAATGCAAGCAGACTCTTATAAAAACTATGCCTTACACTCAAGGCTCATAGTTCAAGCCTTACTGAGAGATGCGGCCACTGCTTCTACAATAATCCTGATTTGCGCCCAAACATCATCAATAGGCTGCATTAAAAAGCCATCAGCTACCGCAATAGTGACAATACCATGGACGGAAGCCCATAGCGCACGGGCGTTCTGACGACGTATTTCCGGATCTTTTGCACCCGGGAATGCGGTCAGCGCTTCCTCGATCACACGAAACAAGGCCAGTTCCTTTTGCAGATACCAATGGGGTGGCGCATCTATTTGCCCACGATTAAAGGCAAGCGTAGCCAGCCATCTTGTTTGATGGCGCTCCACATATTCCAAATACGCCTTTGCCAATGCCAGCATCTGCTCCAAGGGCTCCAGCCTGTCTACACGCGCCTTTTTTAAGGCACATGTCACGATCGTGTGCAGCTCGTCATAGGTTTCCCCATTCACAAGACGGATCAGATCATCAAGATCGCCAAAGAGATTATATATCGACCCCACAGAAATCCCCGCTCGCTGAGCGATCAGGCGTGCTTTTACCCCTTCTAACCCACGCGTTTCCATTGCCTGACGCGTAGCTTGCAACACCGTTTCACGTACCGCTGGATCAAACTTTTTACGGCCAGCTCGTGATCCGCGCTTGGAGGGCTGTTCACCATCTGGTTCTTCAGCGGTTTCGGCTTGACCCGTATGGTCCTGCATTTGAGGCTCCTTTGCCCATCCTAAGTCATTTTCTGCCAAATAGAATTTTCAGAGTTGCTATTTGGTTTATATCAGGCTCTTCATTATAATGAACGATGTTCAAGAAATGTAAATCTGTCTTTCCCCCCTATAACTGATCCACGAATTTTGTAATTCTCTACGAAAAA
>CAZGVP010000406.1:0-2997 GCA_964529135.1 uncultured Caulobacterales bacterium
CGCCATAATCCCTATGCGAGTTTCATGATGTCGCCGCTATATTACCTTAATTGGTCTGGATTATGACGAAGTTGTTAATTCCATCTATACAGGGCGGAGAAAGCAGTTCGGCAGTTAGGTTTGTCCAGAGCAAACATAATAGTCGATCACTTGGACTAAAAGGAGGGCTTTTATGGACGAGTGGACCTTAACAGAAAAAATGCAGGGGTTTATCGGCGCTAGTGCACCATTTATCGCTGGAATGTTTGGTATTCAGATTTACGAGTATTTCATTACTTCAATGAATTACAACAACGCTGATATTTATTGGCCTATTGCTTTATCATGTGTCGCTTATGTGCTGGTTATGTCTGTGGCAGGGTTTTCTCTATTAATGGCACTGGAGCGCAAGTTTGGGCAACGCTTAGAATCTTCAAGAAATGCGTCCTTGGTATTGGGGCTTGGCATTGCGATTGGTATACTAGCATTATTACATCGAATGGCGTTCGTCGTAATTCCGGCTTGAACAATTATAATCACGACGAAGTGCAATGGCTACCAAACTGGTGATTTTTGCCCTAATATTTATTTAGGGCTAAATTTATATGGTGTGAGTAATATGAAATTCATGAAGCTTTCTATCTCGTTTCTACTTGTTGGATCACTGTTTATTGCATTCAGTTTTATAGTTTCTGCTGACGAGAATTTCTCTGGCTCAGATGGCCTTGGGGAAGCAGGAGCGACTGATCTTTATGTGGTTAATTTTACAGCGGACTGGTGTCCAAATTGCAAAATTTTAGACCCAGCTCTTGAGCAAGCTTTGCGCGGGATTGATAATAACCGTATCCGCCATATCTCTTTTGATATGACAGACAGTATAAGATCTGGCAGAACTTTTGATCTGGTCAATGGCACTGTTCTGGCTGGCGTTTATGGTGACTATCTTGGGGTCACCGGTCTTGTGGTGATGATTGCAGCCGATAGTGGTGAAAAAATTGATTGTGCAACACGGTTGGTAAATGCTGGTGCAATTCGTGAATCAATCAATCAATCATATGATATTGTGCAAAACTCATTGCCGGGCACGCGCGAGACAGATAGTATCTTATGCCCACCTTCAAATCGTAAAATCGCTGTACCAACTAATTAACTTGCTGGTGCTGTAAGGGACAATTAAAATCAGTACGATTTATAGGGTGCGTATGGTTTTCTCCTGGCTAGAGATCTTGTTTTAATAAACCAGCTTCACGCGGGTCTTGGTACTTTATGGGCCTTGTACATGCTTTATTTTCAGAAATATAATTATTCCATTATCACTGGTGATCAGATTATTATTGGCTTCTTTCCATTTTCCGGATCAATTTTTCTGTATAGGCAAGTGCGATAATATCATAGAGAGTATGAGCAATTATAGGCGCAAGAATGTTGCCGCTGATAACAAAAAGCATCCCAAGATATACGCCGATGAGGCCTGCAATCAGCATGTAAATTCGGTTTGCGCTATGCATTAATCCGAATACGATTGCGGGCAATAAGACGGCCAAAGCGATTGGGAGGTGTGTCGCCAACCATCCTTGTAAAGCCCCGCGAAATAAAAGTTCTTCTCCAATCCCCGCTCCCAGTGACATGAGAAGTATACGCAATGGCGTAAAGCGAAATCCTAATCCTGCAAAATACTTAATTTGGTTGTCCCGAAAGGATATTATGGATGGATGTTTTATTTTCTCCAATACCACTAAAATCAATAACATCGGAAAAGTTGCCGCTACTCCCCAGCCAATGGCTGGGCTGGTCATTGCAAAACTTGAAATTGGAGAAATACTTGTCGCAAGCTCTATGATAAAAGCAATGCCTACAAAAATTAATGAACTGGCAATGAGGCTATAGGCTTTGACGTTCTCAGCTATTGTCATGGATTTTTTAGCGTTAGAGCTATGTCGTTGTTGTAGCCAGTCTATCAGATGGGCACCTGAGAAAACCGCGACAAATACAGTGATGCCGATGATGCCAATAATGCCTGACATTTCAGTCAGGGACGTTTCAGAGGTTCTTTCTAATAGAAAACTAATCGCTGCGCCCCCCATACTGATGAGACTGACAGTGAGGCTTCGGGTGAAGATTTTTTCCATCGGTGTGCGTGTTTTTCTTTTCTATCTCTGATTGTCGTGTGTAGCACCGCGTTGAAAATTGCAACGCGTTATTTTCAATCTATCAAGAGACCTCATCTGTCAGGGAATTATCGACGCAATCCGCCCAATATTCCTCTTATCAAGGTGCGCGTTACGGTGTTAGCGAGTGCTCTGGCTGCACTTTTCATTGCTGCTTCACCGACACTCTGGCGATTGGAACGACGACGGGTCGTTTTTCTACGAGATCTTGTTGATGTTTTGCGTTTTGATTTCTTGTTTTTCTCGCGCTCCACGCGGCGTTCTTCTTTTTCGGCGGCTTCTGCGCGTTCTTCGGCTTTGTCGTGTAAAATCTCATAAGCTGAGCGTCGGTCAACTGTTTTTGCATATTTATCACCCATGTCCGACCAGCTCATGGTTTCCTTGCGCTCTTTTAAAGTAATTGTTCCCATTCGTGATGAGGGAGGGCGGATCAATGTACGCTGAACAATGGAGGGTGTGCCTTTGCTGACCAAGGTCGAAACCAGCGCCTCGCCAATGCCAAGCTCTGTAATGACGTCCACTGTTTTGAATTTTTTATTCGGGCGAAAAGTTTCTGCGGCCGCCTTTATTACTCTTTGCTCTTTTGGTGTAAACGCACGCAATGCATGCTGGATCCGGTTTCCAAGTTGACTTGAAACTTCATCAGGTACGTCCATGGGATTTTGAGTGACGAAAAATACGCCCACACCCTTCGAGCGAATAAGACGCACAACCTGTTCTAATTGATCAATAAGAGCCTTGGGAGCGTCATCAAATAAAAGATGAGCCTCGTCAAAAAAGAATACCAGTTTGGGTTTTTCGGGGTCGCCGATCTCAGGTAATTCCTCAAACAATTCTGACAAGAGCCACA
>CAZGVP010000407.1:0-2994 GCA_964529135.1 uncultured Caulobacterales bacterium
TGCGGCGGGGCAGATAATCATACCAGGTTTGATTAATACGCATTGTCATGCTGGTGACAGCCTGTTTCGTGGGCTTGTGGAAGGTCTACCGTTGGAGCCATGGTTGGAAAAACTATGGGTGGCCGAAACCGCGATCCTTAATCCCGACACAATAGAGCTAGGTTCCAAGCTTGGGTATGCAGAAAATCTGTTGAATGGTGTTACGACGGTGATGGATATGTTCTGGGAGCCTGCCTCTATGTTGGCGGCGTCCCATGATGTTGGATTACGGGTTGCAACTGGCGGTATTTTCTTTGACCCGCCAGGGATAGATGGGGCGACAGCTGATCAACGCGATAATCTTGCGCGGGAGTTTTTTACGGCGTATAAAGAACACCCATCCCTTATTCCATCAATATCAGCACATGCAGCTTATACCGTATCTCCTGACAGTTTGAAGATCGCTCTGGCGGTGCGTGATGATTTTGACACGTTGATTACGATCCATGCCGCCGAAACGAAATTCGAACAACACAGTATTACCGAGCAATACGGTCGTTCTGTTATCCGTCACCTTGATCATGTAGGATTGTTGTCTGAACGCGCTGTGCTAGCGCATTGTGTTCATCTTGATGATGAAGAAATCGAAATAATAGCGAACGCAGGCGCAAGTGTCTCTCATAACCCAGCTTCAAACTTGAAGCTCGGGTCGGGAATTGCCCCTATTACTGATTTTCTTACTGGTAATGTTTGTGTTGCCTTGGGCACTGATGGCGGCGTCAGTGGTAATGATCTTGATTTATGGAAAGCAATCCGGTTCGCTGCGATCCTTCATAATGGCGCAACGCAAAACCCATTAGCTATCAGTGCGCAGGATGTGATAAAGATGGCCACCATAAATGGCGCTGAAGCACTAGGCATTGCCGATGAGGCGGGTTCCCTTGAAGTGGGAAAGCGTGCAGACATGGTTATGATTAACCCAAGACAATTACATGCCGTTCCGGTTTTTGATCCGGTGAATTATCTTGCTTATGCCGCGTCAAATGCAGACGTTGAAACTGTCTGGGTTGCAGGGCGTAAAACAGTGGAAAACCACCGATTACTGACTATAGATACAGATGATGTTCTGGACCGCGTTAATTATCTGTTGCCTTCTATTCGTGATAGTTTGCGTGAGTAGGCTTGTTGTCACCTTACGCTAAACCCACCAAAAACTGCCGACAATGCTTGCCAGTTTCGTCCTGTTTATGGTCAAACGGTAAAAAACAATCTGGAGAATTTCATGGACCTCAAAGATAAAATTGCCATTATTACTGGTGGGGCATCTGGCCTTGGTGAGGCAACTGTTCGTCGGTTTGTCAGTCATGGCGCCAAAGTCGCGATTTTTGATCTGAACGATGAACGAGGCGTGGGCATTGTCTCGGAGCTGGGCGACAATGTTGTTTATTTCAATGTTGATGTAACCAATGAGGATGCTGTTGAGAAAGGCATTGTGGGCACGGAAGCGGCCTTTGGACCGGTTCACATCTGCTGTAACTTTGCCGGGATTGGCGCTGGGGCGAAGACCCTCGGCAAGGATGGCCCGCACAAGCTTAGTGCTTTCAAAAAGGTTATTGATATAAATCTCATTGGCACATTCAATGTTTTGCGCCTGGCTGCAGAGTCCATGATGAAGAATGCCCCTATTACCGAAGATGGTCAGCGCGGGGTGATTATCAATACAGCGTCAATCGCCGCTTATGAAGGACAGATCGGGCAGGCAGCTTATAGTGCTTCTAAAGGGGGCATCGTTGGTATGACGCTGCCCATTGCGCGAGATCTTGCAACATCTGGTATTCGATGTAATGCGCTGGTGCCTGGGCTCATTCATACGCCATTGTTTGAAGCACTGCCAGAACCTGTCTATGAAAGCCTGGCCGCGTCACCGCTTAATCCGCGTCGGCTTGGTAAGGCTGATGAGATTGCAAAAGGTGCCCAGTTTATCGTTGAAAATGATTATGTAAATGGCGAAGCAATCCGCATTGATGGCGGTATTCGTATGCAGCCGAAATAAAGGGTGTCAGTGGTGACTGGTCCTCTCGACGGATATCGTATTATCGAACTGGGCGGTATTGGCCCTACGCCATTTTGCGGGCAATTGTTAGCAGATATGGGCGCTGAGGTTATCATCATTGATCGGCCTGGTTTTAACGTACCAATGGTTGAACGGCGCGGTAAAAAATCCATGGTGCTGAACTTGCGTAAACCAACAGCAAAAGAAGCTCTTTTACGATTGGTGGAGACGTCTGATGTGTTGATCGAGGGGTTTCGTCCGGGGAAAGCCGAAGCTCTGGGATTGGGCCCTGAAGAGTGTCATGTTCGTAATCCAAAACTTGTTTATGGCAGAATGACCGGTTGGGGACAGGATGGGCCATGGTCGGGTATGGCTGGGCATGATTTTAATTATATGTCGATTACTGGTGCGTTGCATGCGATGGGTGAAGCAGGTCGTCCACCAATGCCGCCGTTAAATTTTGTCGGTGATTACGGTGGTGGATCTCAGTTCCTGGCAATGGGCGTGCTGGCTGCGCTGATCAAGGTGGGTAAAAACGGCAGAGGTGATGTTATTGATGCGGCTATTATCGATGGTACATCTGCGATGATGGGCGTTGTTTATTCCCTGCAAGGAATTGAACAATGGACTGGTAAGCGCGAAGCAAATCTGCTTGATGGGGGCGTTCCATTTTATCGTTGTTATGAAACTCTGGATCATCAATACATGGCCGTTGGGCCAATTGAACCACAATTCCTGGTGATTATGTTGGAGCATCTTGGCATTAGTCCTGAAACCTATGGTGAACAACACGATCGCACACAATGGCCTGCTCAACATAAGTTGCTGGAAGAGGTGTATCGTACAAAAACAAGAGATCAGTGGGCGGAAATATTTAATAATGTGGATGCTTGTGTAACGCCAGTGCTGGACCTGGAAGAGGCGCAACGCTGGTATAAGAAAGCCGGATTTTAATACAGGAA
>CAZGVP010000408.1:0-2988 GCA_964529135.1 uncultured Caulobacterales bacterium
GGCGTTGGCAAGGTGAAGTTTACCGGCGAGATTACACCGGACACAAAGCTCGTCCGCTATGAAATCGATATGAAAAAGGTCAAACGCGGCGCGCTTGTGCTGGGCATTGCCGACGGGAAAGTCTTTGTGGACGAGAAACATGTCTACACCGCCCTCGATATGCGCGTCGGCATGATCCAGAAAAAGGATGGGTGAGGGGGCGTATGCTAATGTCCCTTTTTTGCGTCAAAGGGCGCGTTAGTGAGGTTTTGAACTCGCCCTGAGGAGGTCGGTCAGGACCTCAACCTAGCAACGCGGGAGAAACCCATTAGCCATTTATGTTTAAGGATATATGTCGTGACTTTGCGTATCAGTTAGAACTTTGAAATCTCATCTCGAATCTGTTTATCCTTAGCAATATGGAAATTTATGAAAAAATTGAGGCATTAGCGACCAAATATGCCGACAATCTCAAGGCTCGAGTAGATGCCCGAGTAGCTGAAATGGAGCGCGATGATAACAGCCATTATCTCATCTATAGAGTTTTAGGGGTAGCCACTGAGGAAGGCCGACTTATTGATGTTTATCAGAACAAAGGTCGGTTTTTGTACAAATATGCAGGCTCTTTCCTAGAGGATGCTGCTAAACTTTGCTTTTTAGAACGATTTCCAGAATCGGGATCGGTACGTATACCTAATACGCTTGGTCAGAGGCCAAAGAAGTTCGAAATCGATTGCTTGGTTGAAGATCGAGACGCGATAGAAATTAAGTGGAGGGACGCTACTACGGATGGTGATCATATAACTAAAGAGCACACGCGAATGCAAACCGTCAAAGATGCTGGGTTCAAACCTATCCGGGTGATGTTCTACTATCCGTATAGGGCGCAAGCTCAGAAAATACAAAAGACATTAGAAACGCTGTATGCAGGCGTAGATGGGGAATATCATTACGGGGATCACGCATGGAATTATGTGGCTGAGTATACTGGCGTAGACTTGCTGAGTATCTTGCAGAAAATAGCTAATGAGAGGAGCGATTTATGAACGAAGGGCAGCTTATTCTCGGAGATTGCAGAGATGTACTTGGTCAAATACCGGATGAGTCAGTTGACTTGGTTTATTTGGACCCGCCATTTTTTTCTCAACGCGATCAGAGCTTGAGAAATAGAGGCATTGGTAAACTATATCAATTCAGCGATACATGGCTTGATTCTAGTGTATACGCAAAATTTCTTGCGGCTAGACTTGAGTTGATTTCGCAAAAGCTGGCTCCTACCGGTAGTATCATTTTTCATTGCGATAAGTCTGCCACGCATATCGTCCGTTTTGTGCTTGATGAAATTTTCGGGCAAGAGAATTTCCGTTCTGAAATTATCTGGCATTATAAAAGATGGTCAAACTCTAAGAAAGGGCTTTTGAATGCCCATCAGACTCTGCACCTATATTCAAAAACAAATGACTTCAAATTCAATCCAATATTGACACCATATTCCGAGTCAACAAACGTTGATCAGATTATGCAGAAGCGAAAGCGCGATAGTAGGAACAAGGCGGTCTATGCACGGGACAGCGAGGGAAATATTCTATCGAGTGGCACAAAGCGGGGAGTTCCTTTGTCTGATGTCTGGGACATTCCCTTTTTGAACCCAAAAGCAAAAGAGAGGGTTGGTTATCCAACTCAAAAGCCAGTGCTACTCCTAGATCGGATCATAAGACTATTTTCGGATGAGAGTGACATCATTTTAGACCCATTTTGTGGCAGTGGCACTACGTTGGTTGCAGCTAAAGAGCTGAAACGAAAATACATAGGTATAGATATCTCAGAAGACGCAATAGCGCTGTCAGAGCAACGTCTGGAGAACCCTGTCATTACTCAGTCAAATTTAATGAGACTCGGCCGATCAGCATATAAGAACCTAGACTATTTTGCTCAGCAACATCTTAGTGGAATTCCTTACACACCTGTTCAAAGGAATAAAGGTATTGATGCGTTGCTAGCCGGCACGGAAACGGATGTACCGATTTTCATCAGAGTACAACGAGAAGATGAAACGATCGCAGAAGCTGCATCGCAGCTGTTAAAAGCATCAAAGAACAAAGGAGAATGTAGGCTTGTTGTTGTTGCAACTTCAATTGATTTATTTGAACATAGTGCTCCACAATCGGTCACGATCATACAAAGCACTTTGCTGGCGTTGACAAGTATTCTGCAGCAAAAGAAACTTATTCAAGCCGCAGAGTAACAGTTCTGTTCAGCGTTACAGAGCAGCACAAGAAACTCTTTTGGTGATTACTGGAATTTTCTTGCGCTAAAAGCAATTAGCTTTTGGAGGTTTTGGGTTCGTAAAATATCAGCCCAACCTTGTGTAGGTTGGGATTGTCTGAGCGTCTTAAACTCACCCCTCAAATAAGCCTCCTGTTCTTTAATACAAAGCAGGTCCCCTAATTGGTCTGAGGGGTGCTATTGCACGGCTTGACTAGCATACCCCATACTTGCTGCGGGGGCATCCATCTCTTAAAAGTAAACTCAGGTAGTGGGTCCCACGATCGAGTCGTGGGATGACGCAAACGTGTAATTGACCAAAAATTAAGGTTGCAAGACAGAGCCTTCAAATCCGCCTCTTAACCTCCTAATCAAAAAGCTTGGAGACGCTTTCTTCGTTGGCGATGCGGCGGATGGCTTCGCCCAGCAGCGGGGCAACTGGCAGGACACGGAGGGATTTTGACTTTGCGTCTTCGGCGCGTGGCTGGATTGTGTCGCAGATGACAAGCTCGTCAAGGACCGATTCTTCGATACGCTTGACCGCGCGCTTATTGTCCTTGGGCGAGAGGACACCATGGGTGACATAGGCCGAAACACCTGTTGCGCCGGATTCTTTTAGCGCCGCAGCGGCATTGCAGAGCGTGCCGCCACTGTCGCACATATCATCGACCATGATGCAACGCCGGCCTTTAACGTCCCCGATAATATTCATCACTTCAGAGGTGCCAGCTTCCGGGCGGCGCT
>CAZGVP010000409.1:0-2978 GCA_964529135.1 uncultured Caulobacterales bacterium
CTCGGAGATATTCCTACAGGCTTACCTGAGTTTATTATTCCGTCGCTTGCAGTTTCATTCGATACAGCCATCATAATTGGCGAAGCTGCTCTTATCCTCGCGCTTTTGGGGACTATCGATAGTCTGCTTACTTCCCTGGTTGCAGATAATATGACCCGGACACGTCACCATTCGGAGAAAGAGCTGATCGGCCAGGGTATTGGTAACACGATCGCTGGTTTCTTCGGTGCGATCCCGGGTGCAGGCGCAACCATGCGGACAGTAGTAAATATCCGCTCCGGCGGTGGCACCAAAATATCCGGCATGATTCACTCGCTTATTTTGGTTGCTGTAGTGTTGGCCTTGGCACCGCTTGCTTCGCAAATACCTCATGCGGTTCTCGCCGGTATTCTGGTTAAGGTTGGTTACGATATTATCGATGTCTCTTACCTTAAGAACGCCCACCGTGGCCCCCGTTGGGATCTCGTACTGATGGCAGTTGTCTTAGGTGTTACGGTCTTTGTTGATCTTATCCAGGCTGTTGCACTTGGTGTGTTCCTCGCGGCCCTTGGCTTCATCAAACAGCTTGCTGATGATCAGCTCAAAGCCTTTGGCGAAGCGGCACCGCAGATCACAACGCCAGAGGAAGAAGAAATCCTCAAGGAAGCAAAAGGCCGCATCTTGTTATTTGATTTTGGTGGACCATTGAGCTTTGGCGCTGCCGCTGACCTTGGTCACCAAGTGCGTGAGCGTGCGAAAAACGGAACGCAGTCGATCATTCTCGATTTCTCTCGCGTGCCGTTTATGGATGTATCGGCGGCGCGTGCCGTGGAAACCATTGCCTGTGATGCCAAAAATAGCGGGAAGACGGTTTATGTTACCGGCATGAGCGAAAAAATCTCTGGTGTCTTAAGTGGACTGGATGCAGATCACTGCTTGCCTGCTGATGGCCGATATGCGGAACGGCTGGATGCCCTTAAGGAAGCGTTGAAGCGCATTACCGAAGCGGCACCAAAGAAACCTGATGGTGACATTGTTCCGGCGGAATAGAGTTTAGCTATTCTGGAAAAGATCAGGGCCTCGGCGAGCTTCGTCGGGGCTTTATTCTTTGCGCTTCAGGCCCTCTATAAAGGTCAGGATAAGAAACCACGCGGTGTCGCGGGCGTTACTGTGAAGGATCGCTTCGGGTGAATTACCGGCACCCAGTATGGCTATCCCGTGAACGCCGCCCCATAGGGCACGTGCTGCAAAAGTGCGTTCCTCAGCATCAGCTTCATCAAACAAGGGTGACAGCGCGCGCTCGACAACAGAAAAGGGCAGCGACACCTTTTCGAGATACCAATCAGGTAAAGGGGTTCCATCTTCTGCTGCGCGCTCCAGGATCGAGCCCCAAGTGTTGGGATTTTCCCGCATAAAATCAAAGTAGGCTTGATGAAGTGCTTCCAGATCAGCGACGGCATCACTACCTGAGGGAATGTCTTTGATTCGCGCATAAAGCATATCGAGTGTGCGCGCCTTAACGCACAATGTAAGGCCATCCAGATTTTCAAATATATTATAAATGGTTCCAACCGAATAGCCGATGTCGGATGCGACGCGGCGCGCGGTTAAGGCGTGAAAACCGTCTTTAATGACAATCACTTCAGCTGCAGCGATTGCCATATCCATCAACTGATCCCGGTTATGATCTGATCTTCTGCCCATTTTTCAGCCTTCTCAACATGTAAAATAAACTATGTTCATTTTTATATTGAACAATGTTCATAAAAGCAATATAGAAAATTGAACAATGTTCATTTGGAGATGAAACATGACCTTATTTGTGATTATTGGTATCGCATATCTGATTGCTGTGCCTGCTGCGTTCTTTATTGCGCTTGGTACAAGGCGTAAGCTCGACCTGCTTGATCACGACGTTTCTATGTTGGGCGGTACGGCTCGGCAGCTTGAGAATCGTCTTAATGACATAGATAGCGAGAGCGCCAAGCCAGCTAATAATCAGTCAGATACCGGCCTTGATGTACCAGACACAAAAGAGCCGTCCATGTCTGTAGCGCTAACTGACCCTCCAGGTGCGTCTCGCGAAAAACCTGATGATTTTGGACCTCGAAAACGCATCCCCAATGAAGACGGTACAAGACAGGCAATTGATGAACGGTCACCAAACGCGACCTACGGGCCCAAATCAATACGACCTGACTCGCGCGATAAAGAAGCCAAGTCGGCCCAAAATCAATGCGCGCAAGATATCAGCGACATCGAAAAAGATATTTCGACAAAATGGATGATCTGGATTGGTGGTGTCGCCCTCGCGCTTGGTGGTGGTTTCATTGTCAAATATTCGATAGACGCAGGCCTTCTGAGCCCGTCAATACGTGTGATTCTGGGTACTCTATTTGGCCTTGTTCTAACGCCACTTGGTGAATATGTGCGGCGTCGCCGCGAGGACCTTCCCTGGTTTAAGGATCAACCGGACTATTTGCCAAATGCTCTATCGGCGGCTGGCCTTTTCACCCTTTATGCATCAATTTATATGGCATATGGGTTTTACAATCTTATTGGGCCTATTTTGGCATTCGCCAGTCTTGCCATGGTATCCCTTAGCGCCTCTTATGTTGGTATCCTGCAAGGCCGTTTCTTTGCCTATCTAGGTTTGGCAGGCAGTTTGATCTCACCCGCTATCGTATCCAGTAGTGAACCGAGCGCGTGGGTATTGTTCCCGTATCTACTGTTTGCTGTTGGTGCGTCTTTGTATGTGGCGCGCGAACGAGCATGGGCCGACCTTGCAGCGACAGGTTTTACCCTCGCGCCGTTTTGGGCATTAGCCTGGATTATGACAAATTGGCATTCCGCAGATGTTCTGCCCGTTGGCTTTTATGTCCTTATTCTTGGCTTCATAAATGGCCTTACGCTGCGCGGTGCGACGCCCCTTCGGTTGACGGAACCCTCGGTCACAGGGCTGCGCTCCATGCACCCGGTAACTTTCCTGTCCGATATCG
>CAZGVP010000410.1:0-2951 GCA_964529135.1 uncultured Caulobacterales bacterium
TTTTCACCTCGACCTGTATGTTTTCATGGTGCTGTGACGACTGGTTTCTGCTGTTTGATTTCTGCGATAATTTTTTCATGCTTTTGTGTTGGTAAGGAAAAATGAGTAAACAACAGTATACAGAGTATCATCAATGCCAGGGGCAGTAAAATACTGAATTCATGTAAGGATTTTAGTGTTGCTGCATTTGGGTTTTGACCAGCTTGGTAGTTGAACGCATCAAGGGCTACACCGATGCATAACCCAGCTAGCGCTATTGCAATTTTTTGTATCGCTGATGCCAGGCCGACTAATCCGGATTCCATACGGGTGCCTGTATTCCAATGTCCATAGTCGATAGTGTCGGGCAGTATACTCCAAAACCCAACGGCAAATGAACTAAAACCAATTGCCAAGCATACATAGGCTGCGATTGTTAATTCAAGTGCTTTATCGCCAATGAAATATAGCAACACTAAACTTATGATAACGCAGATGCACCCGGCGATGAAAGCGGGCTTTTTATCAAATTTCAAGTAAGCCCATACCCAACAGGGAAGTGCGATTAGCGGGGCAGCTGTCATTAATGTAATAACGAGGCCACCCGCTACCGGCGCGTTCAGGATATTTTCAAACCTGTATAAAATTGTTTTTATCGAGATCATGTTCGCGATTGTCAGCAAGAACATGCTGCTAATCAGTATTAAAAAGGGTTTGTTTTTTGTAACGAGAGGAAATATTTTAATCAGATTGTAGCCATTGGCGATTGAGTTGCTATTTTTTGGCCTGGATAATCGTTGCTCCTTTGTGCCTTTGAAAGTCAGGTAGACAATTATTGCCCCTAGCACGCCAGCAAGTGCGCTTGCCCAGAAAAATGCCGAGTGATCCGACATTGTGTTACGAAAGCTGGTGGCAAAGAAAACAATTGTGACTCCCCCCAAAGCGCCGAAAATCATTCTAACGCCAGCTATCTGTGTTCGATCAGTCGCGTTAAAAGACAAGCGCGTGCCCAGCGCTCCGTATGGTATGGAAACGAATGTATAGCAAAGACGAAACATGATATGGGTAATGATGGCGCAAATCACGACCCATTGGGGACTGGCAAGTGATGGCAGGGAAAATAGTAATATAAATGAAATCCCTAGCGGGATAGCGCCGACAAGCAAAAAAGGGCGATAACGCCCCCAACGTGTTTGGGTGCGATCTGCCAATACGCCCATGGCGGGGTCGGAGATGGCATCGACAAGGCCACCAATTGCATAAACGATCCCAGCGAGTGTATTCGATATTCCAACAACGTCGGTATAGTAATAAAGCAGGAAAAAACCAGCTCCTTGCCAGTAGAAGTTCAACCCAAGATCACCAAAGCCATATGTTATAATGGTGCGCCTATTTAATACTGAGGAAGGGGGTGATGTTTTACTCATGCTTTTAATCGTGTCAGATAACGCGTACTATGAAAAGGCTAACTTGCCGCATGCGAATAGTTGGCGGTAGAAAAGATCTTTAATTTGCACGGACCCTCTTGCGCTATGAAAGCTTCGGAGAAAAAAAACGGATCACCTCCAACGATTATTGATGTTGCTGACAAGGCTGGTGTCTCCATGAAAACTGTCTCACGGGTTGTGAATAATGAGGCAAAAGTCAGTGAAGGCACACGCAAGCGCGTGCAAGATGCGATTGAGGTTCTGGGTTATCAGCGCAATGTCTTTGCTCGCGGATTGAGGGCTGACCGTTCACTGGTGCTGGGGTTGCTTTATGAGAATCCGCAAGGAGATTATCCAGCTGATGTTCTCCATGGTGCGCTCGCCCATTGCCGTGAGAGCGGATATCATCTTGTGGTTGAGGTCCTCAAGGGGGTGGATATGGGTGCGCAGACTATCAGGTTTCTATCTCAAACCCGGCTTGATGGAATGATAATGACGCCGCCAGTGTGTGATAATATCAGTGTCATTGAGGCTTTGAACAAATTTGATCTTCCTTATGTACGAATTTCTCCCAATAATCCCAGAGCTGGCGAGGCGTATATTACTGTTGATGATTTTGCGGCATCAAAGGAGATGGTTGAGTATTTATTATCGCTAGGTCATCGCCGAATTGGCCTGGTTAAGGGGATTGTCGGTCATGCGGCGACGGAGGGACGGCTTTCTGGCTATCGGAGCGCATTGCTCGATGCGGGTATTGATTTCGATGAATCCCTGATTGTTGACGGTAATTTTGATTTTGCAACTGGCGTTGCTGGCGGACAAAAACTTTTGCAACGATCTAATCCGCCAACGGCGGTTTTTGCGAGTAATGATGAAACAGCAGCAGGGCTTTTGAGTTATGCCCACTCGATTGGGATGCGTGTTCCAGAGAACCTCTCTGTATGCGGTTTTGATGGCGGTGTTATTTCCAAAGTAGTGTGGCCGCGTCTAACGACCATAAAACAACCAATCAAATTACTGGGGGAAAGCGCAGTTCGGCAGTTAATTTCAAGTGGAGATGACGAGCCGCAACTGAATGTGCCCATTATCCTGCCACATGAATTGATTGTTGGTGAGTCAACGACTTCTTATCCATAGTGTTTACAACGCAGTCAATATTGCCACCTGAAACGGGATGAAACTGGCTTTTTGTTGTATATTTGCAATATCTGGAAAATAGGAAGTGTGATTTTGTTCAATGTGACAAGCTTGTCATTGACTCCGATGGCTTCGCGTGTAAATCACAATATATGACAACCTTGTCATTAGTGGAGGTCAATAATGAAAAATACAAAAACATCATATCTATCTGGCTTATTACTCTCAACATCGCTCGTTTCGCCTGTAATGGCGCAAAATGCAACGGATGTTAATCAAGATACAGATGATGAAATTATCGTAACAGTTGAGCGTAGAGCGCAATCATTACAGGATCTTGCAGGTACCGCGGCCGTCTTGCAAGGCGACGAGATTAAGGCATTGGGCCTGCAAAATTTTAATGATCTT
>CAZGVP010000411.1:0-2946 GCA_964529135.1 uncultured Caulobacterales bacterium
CCTGCTTTTTGGAATGGGATAATCGAATTTCCAACCGTTCGCTTTTTTCTCACCCATGTCCGCATCATTCCGTTACAGTGGTTCACAAGGTCACCAAATCACTTTGATGCAAAATCTAACACTATATTTGCGCCCGACATACAGAAAAATCATGTCCGTACAGGGGGGTTCCTTGCAGTCACCTCTTTTCGCCTGGTCTGGATAGTTGATCGTGCTAAATGCACCTGATAATGCGCGCCATCGTGCACATGCTTAACAATGTATAACCCACCATCAGAGATACTGATTGTAGCGAATATTTGAAATAATAGTGGGTGCAAAAACATGATGTGGCGGGTACCTTTTTGGGCAACCCGCCTATTGTTGAGTGATGTTATTCAAAGAAGTTCATTATTCTGCATCACAAGTGCGCAGCCTTGGTGGGTTGTCGCACATCATATAGCAAAAGGGCGTACCTGAATTGACTTCAACGCACCCCGGCGGTGCTGCAGTGGCAATTTGGGCGGTGATAGCAAAAGAGGATGCCGCCAGAAATGTTGCTGCTGATAGTATTGTCACTTTTTTTGTTTTCTTCATCGTATAACTCCACTTAAAGTTAAAATTGAAAAATGTCGCGACAAAACCACTATATTTCAAATATTAGAGTACCGCTATTTAAAAGGATGTAATGAAGAATTATACAGGTTTAAGTGTATTAATCTGCATACATAATATAATATCAAATTGTTTTAAGATAAAATATTTATGAATGTTTAATAGGTGTGGCATTTGATAAACCAAACAACGCCAGTGCAAACGCGTAGTCGTGCGCTTTTTCTTTTAGCCTCTCAAATCTTGCGGCTGAACCGCCATGGCCTGCTTCCATATTCATTTTAAGGAAATAAGGACCGCCAGTTGTTTCTTCACGCAGGCGCGCAACCCATTTTGCTGGTTCCCAATAAGTGACGCGGTAATCGGCCAGGCCTCCTGTGGCAAGGATAGGTGGGTATGACTTGTCATCCCGGAGATTGTCATAGGGTGAATAGGCGTGAATTGTTTTGTAGGCGGTTGCATCAGTGATCGGGTTACCCCATTCATCCCACTCTGGCGGCGTTAGCGGTAATGTTTTATCTGAAATGGTGTTGGTGACGTCGACAAAGGGGACTGCCCCAATCGCACCACCAAAAAGTTCCGGGTTAAGATTAAGTGTGGCCCCCACAAGAAGTCCTCCAGCTGACCCTCCATAGATCACTGTTTCGTTTTCGCGGCCATATCCCAGTTTTGTCAAAGACCGTGCAACTGTTGCAAAATCAGAAAAAGTATTGGGTTTTTCGTCAAGTTTGCCGTCCAGATACCATTGCCGGCCTTTCGCGGCACCACCCCGAATATGGGCGATAGCATACACAGCACCGCGATCAACTACGGAAAGAACAGAGCTGGAGAAGCTGGCTGGTATAGTAATTCCGTATGCCCCATAACCATAAAGAAGCAAGGGTGCTGAGCTATCAATGGGTGTTGTCTTCAGGTGTAGTACTGTTACCGGGATGTCTGCGCCATCTTTTGCTTTAATACTCAATCGCACAATCTGGTAGAGAGATGCATCATGGCCGTAGGGTATGTCTTGAGTTTTTAAAAGTGTTCGCGTGCCTGTTTTCATATTATAATCAAATATTTGTTCAGGCGTCGAGGGTGAGGAGTATGAAAACCGTAATAGCGAGCTGGAAAATTCAAACCCTGCCTGAAGACCAAGTGAATAAGCATCTTCATCGAAGGTAATGATGTTCTCATGAGAACGATCAAAGGTACCAATAATAATTTCTGGCAACGCATTGCGGCGTACTAACCGAACAGCGTAATCGGCAAAGGGAATAAAGTCGATTACATAGGTGCCTGGTTCATGGAGCAGCCATTCTTTCCAGTTTGCGCGATCAGGGGTATTGGTTGAAGTGCGCATAATTTTAAAATCAACAGCATCATCAGCATTGGTGAGAATATAAAAATACTCTCCATGATGATCGATATCATAAAGTTGATTTTCGGCGCGAGGGGCAATTAGTGTGGGTTTTGTTGCTACAGGGGCATCTGTGGATAAAAATCTCACATCGCCGCTTGTGCTGTTGGAAGCGCTGATCAGGATGTAATCGCCACTATGGCTTTTACTGACAGAAAGAAAAAAGGCATCATCTGGTTCTTCGTAGATTAATTCATCCTTGGACGGGTTCGTTTTAAGGAAGTGTCGCTTTACTCGTTTCGAGCGTTGATGTTCATCACGTTCGATATAATAAAAAGACTGCGAGTTAGCGGCCCAGACCGGATTTCCGTCAGTTTTTGAAATGGTCTCCGGTAGCTCTTCTCCGGTTTCGATATTGCGAATGCGAATGTCAAAAAATTCTGAACCAAGACGGTCTATGCCATAAACTATCCATTGATGATTTGGGCTATGGGTGACGCTTTCAATGTCAAAAAATTCTGCGTCTTTACCCTCTAAATCGCCATCAAAAAGAATTGTTTCATCACTGTCGTTTCTGCTATTAGCTTTGTCGCGGGGAGTGCGGCTATAAATCGGATATTCTCCATCTTTGCGGTAGCGCATTCCATAAGCAAAGGGGCCATCAGGAAACGGCACGGAGGCATCATCTTCCTTTATGCGGGCACGCATTTCCGCGAACAGGCTATCGCGTAGAGTATTGAGTGAGGTGGTTGCGGTTTCATAATAAGTGTTTTCCGCCTCAAGGTGCGTTTTGATGTCGGCCTGTAATACTGAAGGGTCTTGAAGAACATTCTGCCAGTTCTCATCACGTAGCCAGGCATAATTATCGACACGCGCTTCACCATGTTGGGTGATTGTAAATGGTTTTTTGAGTGTGTTTGGTGGCGTGGTGATATTGGAAAAAGGGTGGGAAGATTTTGTCATAAGATACTCCTGCTGGCAAAGCCAGTTTTGGGTCGCTGGAGGGTGACCGTCAA
>CAZGVP010000412.1:0-2945 GCA_964529135.1 uncultured Caulobacterales bacterium
AAACGCAGCCGTTTCTCTTTATATGCCTACTTTTATCACAGCGTTGCCCCTATTATGTACTTCCAGCAATCATTAATGCTTGTTATTAAAGCATGGATTGTCCCCGTAGCTCAGTCGGATAGAGCACCAGATTCCTAATCTGGGGGCCAGAGGTTCAAATCCTCTCGGGGACGCCATCTTGCCTTGGCACGGACTTATTTATCAAACGCACCAAGCATAACGCGTCAACAAATTCAAAATTCCAAACGGATCAATGCATAGGGCAATCCAGAGGCATAATAAAAGTATGCGTTACAAAAACGGCAGATGAGTGATTGCTTGGAAAAAGAATTAGTCACTGTTATTTGTTTCCCGAATAACTAATTTTTGGATGAACAATTTTTTAAAAACCCTGCTTCACCCAAAATGCTCCAGACCGAAAAAGAAAGCTTTCTAGCGTCAAGACTACGTACACAACACCCTGGTTTGATCATTACACTCCTGTTGCTTCCGTTTATTGATGCGATATATTGAACACAATGTCATGAAACCAATTGATTAAGTTGACACTATGCAACCTCTCCCACGAGCGATTACCGAAGAAGAAATACAAACCTACAAAACAGATGGCATTATTTGTCTGCGCCAAATGTTCAGCCCGGATTGGGTCAATATCATGCGCAAAGCAGCGGAAGAGTCCATGGCGGCGCCAGGCGCACTCCATGCTGAACTGTCAGACGAATTGGGCGATAAAGGGCGTTTTTTTCACGATACATTCGTCTGGTTGCGCAATGACACCTGTCGGTCCTTTATCTTCGACGCGCCAGCCGCCACCATTGCCGGGCAACTCATGCAATCATCAAAAGTGAATATATTCTTTGACCAATGGTTGATTAAAGAGCCTGGCACTTCGACCAAAACACCCTGGCACCATGACATGACCTATTGGCCGATTGACGGATCTCAGATCTGCACCGTTTGGCTAGCGCTGGATGAAGTGACGGCTGAAAACGGGGCCGTTGAATATATTAGGGGCTCGCATGAATGGGGACGCAAATATCGTCCGGCGAGTTTTGGCAACAGTAATCAATATACGGAAAATTTTCCAGAAGTACCCAATATTGAGAATGAACGCGAAAAGCACGATATTGCACAGTTCAATCTTGCACCCGGCGATTGCACGGTACACCACGGGTTGATTGTCCATGCTGCGCCCGGCAACAAAACCTCAAATATACGCCGCCGTGCCCATACCAGCCGCTGGGCAGGTGACGATGTTGTGTTTCATCCTCGCGATGGGTTACAGGAAATGCCAACCTTTCCCCCGGAATTAACTGCTGGAGACCCACTCGATTCTTCGCTATGGCCGCGCATCGTCGGATGAATTTTCTTCCAACCGGCTAAAATAATCATTCGCCAGTACCATCACCTTTGGTGATAGCCACAGAGCACTCACCATTGTTGGAATGGCCATAAGCGCAAACATGCCGTCAACGATTCCGACAATCGTCTGCAAAGTAAGAACCGCGGAGATGACAATCAGTCCGATAAAAATATAACGATACATGATTGATCCTTTAGGTCCAAAAAGGAAGTGCGCACATTGCTCCACATAAAATGAATAAGTAAACAGCGTAGTCAACCCAAAGGAAAGAGAGCAAATTAGAACCACAGCAAGACCAAAGGGTCCTAGCATTTCTCTAAAAGCATTCGCCGTCAACGTAACACCATTATCCCCGCCCGACACCCAAGCGCCAGACAGAATAATGACAATCGCCGTTGCGGTGCTAACGATCAGTGTATCAATGATCGGACCCCACATAGCTACAAGCCCCTCACGAACTGGCTCATTCGTACGCGCCGCCCCGTGTGCGAGGGATTCTGTACCGATTCCGGCTTCATTCGAGAAAGCACCGCGCTGTACCCCCCACTGAATGACGCTTAAAATACCGCCACCCAAAACAGCATTTCCCGTAAAAGCATCATTGACAATCAATGCAAGCGCCGAAGGAATGGCCGTAAAATTGGTTACAAGAACAAATGCGGTCACTGCAACGTAAACCAGAACCAACGTCGGTACGGTTGCGGCCGCCACACGCCCGATCCGCTTCACCCCCCCCAGCACAACACAGCCAGTAAGAAAGGCAATAATCGCACCCGCGCCCAAGTTAAATGGCAAAAGATTTGATTGCGGATCAAGCCAACCATTTTCAATAAAAACTGGCTCGCGCAATACCTGGACCATCTGGTTTGTCGCAAACATGGGCAGACAACCGAACAATCCCGCGATTGCGAACCAGTAAGCAAGAAAGTGTAACTGTTTTGGCAAACCGCCCTTAATGACATACATAGGCCCGCCATGGACATGACCATCAGGGTCTTGCCAACGATAATGGACTGACAGGGTACAAGTGAAAAATTTGGTTGCAACACCTAAAATTGCGGTCAACCACATCCAGAATATCACACCGGGCCCGCCTATGGCGATCGCCAGTGCAACACCACCAATATTACCCATGCCAATCGTACCAGCGAGAGCTGTCGACAAAGCCTGAAAATGACTGACTTCACCAACGTCTGTCCGCTCGCCATAACGGCCGAGCAACAAGTTTACGCCGTGTGGAAGATATTTAAACGGCAAGAACCGGGAACTGATGAGAAAATACAGGCCTCCGCCCAACAACAGGACCAGCAACCATGGCCCCCACGCAAGTCTGGCGAAGGTTATCGCCCATTCTTGAAATTGTTCGTTCACAATAACCCTTTTTGGCAATAGCTGTCTTTTTGCATGCGCCGCTTTTCGTTATAGCATATTCACATGAAATAACCCGGAGGGATTGAAATGCCAACGCCAGAACCTTTTTTTGCTGCTGCCTACGGCGCCGACGGTTGGTCGCCTCGCACACGAACGATGCAAGAAGAAATCGGCGATTTATGGTCACCTTGTGGCATTCAGTCGGAATATG
>CAZGVP010000413.1:0-2945 GCA_964529135.1 uncultured Caulobacterales bacterium
AGCTATAGTATCTGACCAGAATTTCATTGAGAGACTTTTGTGACTGAAGCCAAACCATCGCCGCAAGCACCGAATGCTGTAGTTATGGTGCGCCCACATCATTTCAGTGTAAACACTATGACGGCTGCTGATAACAGTTTCCAGATTACCCCAAAGGGCGAGCGCGACAAAACCATAGAAGCAAGCGCGTACCATGAAGTAACAAAAGCCGTCGAAACGTTGAGAGCAAAAGGTATTGAGGTTCATCTTTTTGAGGATACCGGTTTTGACACGCCAGATTCGGTATTCCCCAACAATTGGTTTTCGACCCACCCGAATGGTAGGGTAGTGCTGTACCCGATGTTTGCCCCCAATCGTCGGGGCGAACGACGCGAGGACATCGTCGAGCGCCTCAGCGAATTGTACGACGTCAATGACGTGGTCGATTATTCGTCGCTGGAAAATGAAGGCAGCTATCTCGAGGGAACTGGCGCTGTTGTTATCGATCACAATGACCATACCGCTTACTGCGCCATATCCAAACGCTCTAACGCAGACACGTTCAAAACCTGGTGCGATGAGTTTGGCTATAGACCTGTCATCTTCGATGCAGCCGATAGCAAGGGATTACCGATCTACCACACCAACGTTATGATGTGCATCGGCAAAGCCACCGCGCTCATCGGACTAAAATCGGTCACTTCATCGGCGAAGCGTGATGAAATTGCAGCCAATATGAAAAATACTGGCCGGGAACTGATTGATCTGACCCCCGAACAAGTAGAGGCGTTCGCCGGCAATGCCCTCGAACTTACAGGGGACAAAGGCTCTATACTGGTTTTATCAACCACCGCACAGAAAGCGCTTTCGGATCATCAAATCACGCAGATCAGCCGACATTGCGAAATCGTCGCTCTTGACGTGCCAACGGTAGAGCTATCAGGTGGCTCGGCGCGCTGTATGTTGGCGGGTATACATTTGCTTACCAAACATCCGAAGTAACTATTCAAAATAGACCATACACTGCCTTGAAAGCGCGCAAAGCGTGCCGTCTTCGGCGAACAAATAGCCTGACTGCTGCGTATAACCGTTCGACGCCGCATCCATATCAAAATCCAGATAGAACCATTCACTCTCAATCTCTTCTGGGGGCGTAACAAATTCCAAAGACCAAGTTAGCGAACTGATACGGATTGGTTTGTTGAAATGGGTCATAAAAACAGGTGGTGGATAGTCCGCAAGTGCAACGATCTTCTCTGCGGGATAACGCGATACATCGGCACTATGCTTAACCCAAAAACCAAGGTTTGTGTCTGTGCTCCCACTTAGCGGCGGATTACCAAACCAATGGCAATCAAAATATTTCAAAAACGGCGGCATAAACGGGTTCGCAACCAATTGATCTATACTCTCCCTAGCTGGCGGCTTGAAAGCCCGTGTCGGTGGGTGCGAAGCACCACCCCTTAATTCACCAAAGGCCGCCAGCATTTGAAAACACACCCTATTGCCAGCGAGCACCTGACAGGATGCCTGTGTGACACTGCGGCCCGCACGCACGATCTTGGGCTCGATATCGACCTTTCCAGACGGCGCTGGCGCCACAAATGAGCCCATCATTGAACGAACCGACTTTCCGTCTGTCACCAGTTTACGCGTTGCAGCAAGCGCGAGCGCCCCAACAAGGCCCCCATAAGCGGCGCGGCCCTGTGACCAACCGTCCGCGATTTCCGCAGAATGGTCATCATTTGCCATCAAGCCATCTAACATTTCGGTAATCGTTGTTTCGCTCATTCTTGCACCTGTATATCCCTGATATCTTGCATGTTTGGTCTCATATGGCTTCCCTGATGTAAATGAATAAAACCGGATAGTAGATTTTCATGTAAGTGCTTTGTAGAGCGGTTGGTTTTCGGTTGCCGGGACAGGCACGATAAAATACCCTACGGAATATTAGAAACTACGCTTGGCCCTTTTTTCTGCCACAAGCTTGCTATAAAAGCAGGACAGTTTTGCTTTTAGTCGTCTGGAGCTTATATGACTATCCATGTGCATCATAATGATTTGCCCGCTGAAATATCTTTTGGCGACTCGGTCGCTATTGACAGCGAAACCATGGGTCTTAACCCACACCGGGACCGCTTGTGTGTGGTTCAACTTTCGTCCGGGGACGGTAACGCGCACCTTGTCAAATTTGATGGTAATGACTATAGCGCTCCGAACCTTAAGGCGCTTATGACGGATCCGTCAGTCACCAAAATATTCCACTTCGCGCGATTTGATGTCGCGGTGATGAAGCACTATTTGGGTGTTGAAACCGCGCCCATTTATTGTACCAAAATCGCGTCCAAATTGGTGCGTACCTATACAGACCGCCATGGCCTCAAGGATCTTTGCCGGGAACTTGCCGGTATCGAACTAGATAAACAGCAGCAAAGCAGTGATTGGGGGGCAAACACCCTTAGCCCGTCACAGCAGGAATATGCAGCCTCAGACGTCTTGTACCTGCACCAATTAAAGACCAAGCTAGATATGATGCTGGAGCGTGAAGGACGAACCCATCATGCAAAAGCCGCCTTTGAGTTTCTGGCAACGCGCGCAAGCCTTGATCTTGAAGGCTTTGAAAATATGGATATTTTCGCGCATTAAAGGATATGAATCGGCATGGTTGCCACAACACCAGAGCATTATAGCAGTAAGGAAAAAGCAAAAGAGGATGCACGAAGTGCCCTCTTACCGCGCGAGACTTATGGGTCAAACCGAGCGTGGGACAGATTTATAGCTGTGATGCGGATATTGTTACCTATTTTGGCAATCATCCTTGGCGGTGTCACCGCCCTATGGCCATTTTTAAATGAAACAGAAGTTAGCTTCACGCTGTCGCGCGATGATGTTGCAGAAGGGGATGGCCGTGTCAGGATGACCAACCTCAAATATGTCGGCACCGATGCCGATAACCGGCTTTTCAC
>CAZGVP010000414.1:0-2944 GCA_964529135.1 uncultured Caulobacterales bacterium
ATGGCTATACCAGAGAACGAGCCCTTGAAGAATGTGGCAACGCAGATGGTCTTCTTGAAGCACTGTGCAGCGGTTATGCAACGACTATTCAACGGTTTTTGGAATTGAGTGAACATCTGGCCAAATTAAATGCCGCCGAACCCCTGAGGCAACCTATAACTCTTGCACAGACTTATAAAAAAGATATCGCCGAGAGTGTTTTAACGGCTTTCAAACCAGTAGTGCCAACAACTCTTGATGGCGCAGTCTATGGTGGCGGAGCTTTTGCAGGCGCGTGGTTGATATTCAGTATATTGTTCGGTGGGCTAGGGGCATTATTTGGCGGTAGTCGCCGACGCGATGATTATGCTTACCAACGCTAATCCACGGCTAATTATAGCAATCTAACTCATGCGACGGATCTATCAACACTCTGTTGTTGCCTGATGGCCGTACATTCAGTTTCGCTAGCATTAATTGCGCGCTCAAGTGCTGACAATAGTTTATATTGATCTATTGGTTTTGAAAGAAAATCATTCATTCCCATAGAAACATATTTCTCTTTGTTACCGCTCATAACATCCGCAGTTAAAGCGATGACAGGAATATCGGACCAGGATGCGCCGCAAGAACGAATATGATTGATGGTTTCCACTCCATCCATAACAGGCATATGGATATCCAAAAGCACTAAATCAAAATCATGTTTCTCAAGTAAAGCAATAGCTATTTTACCATTTTCAGCCTCTACAGACTCAATGTTTCGCGGTGATAAAAATACTTTCACAACCTGACGATTGATAAGATTATCATCCACAAGAAGAACTTTCTTACCTGCAAGATTGTATATCTTTTTATCCGAGAAATTAGTTGCAAGATCTTCATTATCCGATTTCGCTAAACCCACTTGGAAATATAGCTTAAAGGTTGAGCCCTCATTGATTTTTGTCTCTACCGAAATATCCCCACCCATTAAACGCGCCAATCGTCTTGATATAGTCAACCCAAGACCGGTACCATCAAAACGCCGCCCTTTGCTATCATCACCTTGCATGAAAGGTGAAAAGAGTTTTGAGAGCACCTCATCAGGCATCCCGATGCCGGTATCGCGGACACAAATTTCAATAGAGTAACCCTTCTCATCAGAAGATGTCACACGAACATGTGTAGACACACTACCTTGCTCGGTAAATTTAATGGCGTTGGATAAAATATTAGAAAAACATTGGCGTATTCGAACAGAATCCAGAATAATATTATCAGGCATATTATCATCAAATATTAGTTCGTATTCTAGGTCTTTCGCCATTGCACTTTGCGCAAATAGTTTATGTGCACCCTCAATAGCTTCTTGTAAATCTGTTTGAGTAGGCCTGATTTCGAGTTTTCCGGCTTCGATTTTTGAGAGGTCCAAAACATCATTCAAAATAGACGTAAGTACTTTCCCAGAATCAATAATTGTATCAACCATTTCAGATTCTTTTTGGGCTAACTGCGCATTCTGAAGACCTTGAGCCATTCCAAGAACGCCGTTCAACGGGGTTCTAATTTCATGACTCATATTTGCGAGAAAATTCGTCTTGGCTTGGTTTGCATTAACCGCCAACATACGTGCGCTTTCTAATTCCTTTTCATGATTTTTTTGTATCGACATATCCCGGATGTGCAATAAAATTGCATCACCGGATTCATGAGGCACAACAATTCCCACCACCGAAACAGGAATAAAAGTACTCTCCAACGCACAACTTAAATTATCACACCTAGCGCAACCATTATCCAAAACATTCTTGATGAATGAGTTTAGCTCTTCCGTCTCATGGTCATGTATCTCAAGAGCAGTATAGAGTTTCTCAGGATTTTCTAGCATACACAATAATTCTAGAGTCGCTGGATTACGATCAATAATCTCCGTCGTTTCAGGATCTATCAATACAATTGCATCCGGCGATTCCTGAAACAATGCCTGCCAGCGTCTTTCAGATTCTTCAGCCATATTTGCTTGCATTTCAGCTTCGCTGATGGCTTCGGATATTGCAACATAGAGGCTATTCAATGCTGAAGTAGTATGCCCAATTTCGTTTTTGCTGCTGGAAGAGATTTTATAATCTAAGCTATTAACAGGATCATCAGCAGCACGTGAAATGCTATCTATAAATCTTTGAATAGGCATAAAAACCATACGCCATGCAACGATACAAAGCCCAAGGCAAATCAGGATTGCGACTGCACTAGCAATGTATACTAATTTTTCTAATCGCTCGTAGGCACTTATTATTTGCGCTCGTTCTTTCCTTAACATAGCCTCATAAATTATTGAATTCTGCCTGCTCCGCTCTTCAAGCTCTTCTGCTGCAGCGCGCACTTTACTCATGTACTCATCACCCGCTTTACGGTCATCAACTATATAAAAATCAAGGGCATCGAGTGACCCTTCCATAATTATTGATTTTCCGTAGACAACATATTTTTTTAACTCATCATCTGGCAAATCAGCTATGACTTTATCAGCATTCTCTCCGGCCTGAATAAATAAATTATAAGATTCCTCGGAGAGACTGTTTGACAGTTCAGCGCCAGAATACTTCATGTGGTCAACAGCCTCATGAAGCTTAACTGCTGTCTCATATTCATTTGATGCTGTTTGCAAGCGTAGTACTGATTTTTTAGTTTGTATTCCACCGAAAAATAAAATGACGCACAAACTCAATACTGTTAATGCCAATATACCATAGAAAATAGTAAACATTGCACGGAGTGAATAATCAAATGATAAGAATTTTTTCATTCTACACTACTTTCAAATTCTAAAAATACCCTGATATTTTCATGAGCATCAGAAACATCACTTTTGCGAACAACAGCAACCGCACCTGGCTTTCGCAAGATTTGACGAAATAATATCCAGCTCGACCCGACTGCACGTGGGGGGTTTTCGCCCTTCTTTTGGTTCATAAGCAGCCAA
>CAZGVP010000415.1:0-2941 GCA_964529135.1 uncultured Caulobacterales bacterium
CTGGGGCGCTGAAATTGGTGGTCCAATCATTAAAGACAAGTTGTTCTTTTATGGATCTTATGAAGAAACCAGCTCTGGCGGCATTCAAGATGAAGGTGTTGGTTCTGGTTTTGCCAACCCGGTTGATTTTTCGGCAGCGGACGCAGCTCGTGCAAGAGCCGCCTTGTCAAATATTTTTGGTCGTGATGTCGGAGAGGAGGTAACAACATTACCACAAACGAGTCGACGTTTCTTTGGACGTCTTGATTGGAATATTACCGATGATCATCGGTTTGAAGGTACTTATGCCCGCCTTGATGAGTCTTCTGTATTTGGTGATGATATTGGCACCGGTCGAGGGGATTTCACTTTTTCTGATAACTTCCAAACTGTTGGGTCAGCCTCTAACACTTATTCTTTTCGTTTATTCTCGAACTGGACGGATAATTTCTCCACAGAAATCCGGGTCTCGCGAAATGATATCGGCGATATTCAAAACCCAATAGGTGGTGGTGAACAGCAATCAGATAACCCAATTGTGCGTGTTGCGGTTGGTCCGCTGTCCTTTAGTAATGAGTTTTTTGGACAAGATTTTGCGTCTGGCCCAGGGGTTTTCCGAAGTGCAAATCAGCTTGATAGCCAAGTTGATCAGCTAAAGTTTGCTGGCACATATGTTGCGAATAACCATACATTTACGGGTGGTTATGAGCTTGATAGGCTTGATATATTCAACTTGTTTATTATCAATGCGACGGGCACGATTTTCTTTGATGATCTGGATGCATTAGAGGCAGGGACGCCCCGCGCAATACGCCAAAATGGTTCTTTTACCGGTGATGTTAATGATGCGGCGGCTGCGTTTAGACGTAGTAACCACACATTATACCTTCAAGATGAGTGGCAAGTAACAGACAGTTTTCAAGTTGTTGCAGGTCTTCGTTATGACTTCTTTACATCTGGGGATCAACCGCAGCTAAACCCGGTCTTTCAAGACAGGTTTGGGTTTGCGAACAGTCAGGCTTTTGATGGATTTGAGATTTTCCAACCTCGCGTTGGTTTGACTTGGGAATTACCTGCAAAGTTTGGTCAAACAACACTGACTGCTGGTTATGGCCGGTTCACTGGTGGTGATCCAACTGTATTTTTCTCAAATGCTTTCCAGAACTTTGGTGGTACTTTAGGCTTGGGTGATGCTGGTGATAGTTTCGGTTCAAATGATGTTTGTACTGATGCTGATTTAGCCAATACCATAACAAATGGTACATTTAATGGGCTTCCTGTTTGTATCGAACAAGAACAAATAGCCAGAACAGCGGCATTTGATGCGGATGTTGCGGCAACTGATCCTAATTTCACGCCGCCAAGTGTTGATCGTTTCAATATTGGAATAAGCCATTATACAGAAGGAACAGGTAATCCCTTCTTTGATGATTGGCAGGCAAATCTTGATGTTATTTATAGCAACAATAGGAATGCGATCGATTTCGTCGATCTAAGTATTGCGCAAAATGGTGTTGCACCTGATGGTCGCCCTATCTTTGCTAACATTGATCCTCTGCTTGCTGGCTGTAGTGCAACTGTAAGTGCCGATCTTCGTTCCTTCGCAAATACATCAGCGGCTTGTTTCGATGGTGCGGATGTAGGGCAAACTATTGTGATCACTAACGCAATTAATGGTGGCGGTAGTGCACTTTCTATCTCGGCGCAACTTGCAAAACAGTTTGATGTTTCTAATTCAGGAACCCTAGATGTTCGTCTCGGCTATGCATTTTCAGATGCTGAAGTTGCGAATGCTGGTAATTCATCTACCGCAGGATCAAACTTTGAAGAGGTTAGTACTTCTGATTTTGCGAATAATCCGGTTGCAGACTCATTCTTTAATAATCGGCATAACTTTGTTATTGGTACAACATTTAGAGATGAGCTATTTAAAGACCTCTCTACTACTTTCGGCGCGTTCTTCCGGGTCAGAACTGGGCGTCCACTCAGCTTTGTGTTTGATGCATCAACGTCGGCGGATACATTTGGTGACTCTGATGATGAGGCACGCAGTCTGCTCTTTATTCCAACGGGCCCGGATGACCCGCGTGTAAATTTTGCACCAGGTTTTGATACTGCTGGTTTCTTTAATTTTATCAATGAAACCGGATTAGACGAGTTCGCTGGACAAATAGCTCCACGCGCTTTCTTTACCCAACCAACGAATGCAGACCTTGATTTGAGGTTTACGCAAGAAGTACCAGTGGGAATTTCGGGTCATAAAGTTGAACTTTCTATGAATCTTGAAAATTTCCTCAACATGATCGGTACGGGTCGTGGCGTTCAGAGGTTTGTGAATACCAGTAATACAGCCGAAGGCGTTGATGTTGTTGGTGCTTCTATTGTTGATGGCCAATTTCTATTCGATAATTTCAATGAAAATGCAATTGATATTGATGTGGACAGTAATGACACGCTTTGGAGAATTCAGTTTGGCGTCAAATACAAATTTTAATTTGTATTCCTGTTAGAATTTAAAATTTGAATGGCGCTGTCTCAATTCGGTCGTTCAGTTCGCTTTTAGCTTGGAACTATAAAAGCTGTAGCGTACCCTCCAAAACTAATAAGGCGGTCCATTTCTATTTGGGCCGTCTTTTTTGTGCTTTTCGTAAAATTATGGCATTGGCCAAGTATGAGATTTTTCTATTCTGATATCCATGATTTGAATTTGCCGCAGGGGCATCGTTTCCCCGGCCAAAAATACGGCATGTTGCGTCATGCATTGCTACAAGAGGAGGTTTTGTCTCCTGGGCAGTTAGTTCAATCTGAACCAGCTTCTGTCGCAATGATCCAAATTGCTCATAGCGAAACTTATGTGGATGAGATGGAGGCAGGTACTATTGATGCGTCAGCTATGCGCCGGATTGGATTGCCATGGTCGCCAACAATACCAATTAGGGCGAGGGCAACGGCTGGCGGAGCT
>CAZGVP010000416.1:0-2933 GCA_964529135.1 uncultured Caulobacterales bacterium
GGTGGTTCTGATACGACTGCGGTTGCGATTGCAGCCGCGATTGGCGCAGCGCGTTGTGACATTTATACTGATGTTGATGGTGTTTATACTACGGACCCGAGAATTTCGAAAAATGCCAGGCGCCTCCCGAAAATCTCTTATGAAGAGATGCTGGAAATGGCGTCGGTTGGTGCGAAAGTATTGCAGACACGTTCAGTAGAACTGGCGATGGCTTATAAAGTCAGGTTGCGCGTTCTTTCTAGTTTTGAATCTCCCGATCTGGCAGATGCCAGTATAGAGACGGGAACCGTAATTTGTGATGAGGACGAAATTGTGGAACAGCAGATTGTCAGTGGTATTACGCCTTCACGAGACGAAGCAAAAATCAACCTGATTGCAGTGCCGAATGAGCCTGGACGAGCAGCGCGTATTTTCATTTTATTGGCTGAAGCCAATGTCAATGTGGATATGATTGTTCAAAGTCCATCTCGTTCTCCCGATGCTGCGAATATCTCGTTTACGATGAATACAAGTGAGATGCATAGAGCAGCTGACGTATTAAACGGGGCTAAAGAAGAGATTGGATTTAGTGATCTTAATACAGATGATTCTATCGCAAAAGTGTCTGTTATTGGCGTTGGTATGAAAAGCCATGCTGGTGTGGCTTCAATTATGTTTAATACACTTGCGGAGCGTGGGATCAATATTCAAAATATTTCAACATCGGAAATTAAGATTAGTGTCTTGATTGATTCTGAGTATACCGAGCTTGCGGTTAGAGCATTACACCAAGCTTATGGTTTGGATAATTCAGCAACGAGTATATGATTAACGGATAGCCGAGCGGATGAATATAGAGAAAACAAGACCCCCTTATGGTGGCCATGGTGAACGTGGTATCACAGTGCTGTTAAAACAGATGCACGATGTGGTGGCACTTAAAGCCAGCGCCCAGGAACGTCTTGATCATCTCACAAGCATTATTGCGACTCATGTGGTGGCTGATGTTTGTTCTATTTATTTGCGGCGCAGTGATGACCAACTTGAACTATTCTCTACTGCCGGGTTGAATCGCGAAGCTGTTCATCACACACGTATGGCATGGGGTGAGGGGCTGGTTGGTCTGGTGGCTACAGGGCATCGTCCAGTCATCACCGATAATGCTCAAGAACATCCCGGGTTTGCTTACAGGCCAGAAACAGGTGAGGATCTATTGGAATCCTTCCTTGGTGTGCCATTGATACGGTCAGGTCAGGTTATTGGTGTCCTTGTTCTGCAAAATCGTTCCTCCCGTCAGTACGGTGATGATGAAGTCAGAGCTGCGCAGGCTGTTGCTACTTTACTAGCTGAAATTGCGGCTTCAGGTGAATTGCTAGATCGAGCTGAGACACAAGAAGTTGATGAGGTTCTTCATCGACCCGAATTTCTCACTGGACGCGGTATTGTTCCTGGGATCGCAGTTGGTAATGCTGCTCTGCATGAAGCGCCAATTCCCAAGCATAAGGTTTTTGCTGACAATGCAGGTGATGAAGCCAAGCGGCTTGAGCAAGGCTTGGAAACTTTACGCGGCTCTGTCGATAAAATGCTGCAGGCAAAAGACCTGAAAGGCGTCTCTCGCGAAGTGCTGGAAACCTATCGATTATTTGCTTATGATCGTGGATGGAAGGAACGTCTGCGTACGGCGGTATTTTCTGGTCTTAGCGCTGAAGCTGCTGTGTTACAGATAAAGACTGAAAATCGCAATCGTATGATGCGCTCCAGTGATCCTTATGTTCGCGAGAGAATGCATGATCTTGATGATCTTGCTAATCGGTTATTGCGCCTACTAGCGGGCGAAGCCCCAGATGTAGCACGACCCTTGCCAGAAAACGCGATTCTTTTTGCAGAGGCTATGGGACCAGCTGAATTGTTGGAATATGACCGCGACCGGTTGATCGGTGTTGTGTTGGCCGATGCTTCTGACACATCCCATGTTGCAATTGTAGCGCGGGCTATGGAAATTCCCATGTTGGGCGGTTTTGCAGAAGCGTTCGATCGTATCGAAGAAGGTGATACGGTTATCATTGATGGTGAAACTGGTGATCTACATATCCGTCCTGGTTTGGGCGTTGTAACCAGTTATGAGAGTAAGCGTGAGTTACAATCTGAAAAACAGGAACGCTATAGGCTGGAACGTCATCTGCCTTGTGTTACCCAAGATGGGCAAAGCGTTGATGTGATGATGAATGCTGGATTGGTATTGGATATGCCTCATCTGGTAGCAACAGGGGCCGTTGGTATCGGTCTTTTTCGCACAGAGTTACAATTCCTGATTGGCTCCCAATTACCGAGTGTAGAGAAGCAGGAAAAACTCTACCGTGAAGTCATGGATTATGCTGATGGGAAACCAGTAGCTTTTCGAACAGCTGATCTGGGCGGAGATAAAAGTGCTGACTACATGAAGCGCATGAAAGAGCCGAACCCGGCAATGGGTTGGCGTGGGTTGCGTATGGCTGTCGATCGGCCGGGGTTATTGCGGCCGCAATTGCGTGCCTTGCTATCAGCTACTGCTGGAGGGTATCTTAATGTTATGCTGCCAATGGTTACATTGGGGTCTGAAATTGACGAGGCCCGCCAAATGTTGGATCTCGAAATTCACTGGCATAAAAAACGCAACAAGCCGTTACCTAAAGCCATAAATATTGGGGCTATGATCGAGACACCTGCCGCTGCGTGGCAGCTTGAGCATATTGCATCGAAGGTAGATTTTCTTTCTATTGGTGGTAATGACCTGGCGCAGTTTTATTTTGCTGCTGATCGTGAAACTCCAGCAGTGTCTCACAGGTTTGATCCGTTGAATCCGGGTTTTCTTGGTTTTGTGAAAATGATCATTGGTAAGGCCAATGATGCCAAGGTTCCCGTGGGGTATTGTGGTGAGCAAATTGCTGATCCCTTAATGGCAGCGGCGTTGGTGG
>CAZGVP010000417.1:0-2923 GCA_964529135.1 uncultured Caulobacterales bacterium
GACGAAAGTAGGCTCCGCGGTAAAAATATTGCCAGATGTCTTCCGTATTTCTCGGATCTTTGCCTATGAGGCATTGAATCAGGTAGTCATTAAGATACGCTGCGGTTAGCGTTTCGCGGTTGTTCAGGGTGGCATCACCGAGGCCATAGATCCCGTCATCGGTGAATATTTTTAACGTGACATAGTTTTTGTTGGGGCCACCAACATAAACCTTTGCTTGAGTTATTTTCACCGGTAAAATTTCACGAGCGCTTAAAAGGGGTGCTTTTACAAAAAGTCATCACGACGTGGTGTGAAGCTATCGATCAGAGTGCCCGGCTCTTTACAAACACATCCATGCACTACATTGGTCGGTATGACAAAACTGTCCCCCGGCCCTACTTCCGTTTCTTTGCCGTCGACAGAGAAAACAAAGCGACCTGACTTTACAAAAGTAGATTGAACATGCGGGTGGTGATGTAACTTACCTTCAGCACCCTGATTGGCAAACTTGAAGGCTACCACCATAAGATCTGGATGATCTGCGAGCACCTGGCGGGTTACTCCGGGATCAGCGTCGATAACAGGAAAGTTAGTCATTGGGGCTTCATTCACTTCTAATAGTCAGTTTTCAAAGTACTCAGGATGATCGAGTAGAATATTTTCTATTGTCGTATCGAGCCTGGATAGATGCAGCATACCTGCGGTCACTGCTTTCTCGGAGTTTCCTTTCACTATGTGCTCAGCGATGTTTTCGTGATCCTGCAATAATTCTGTCAAACGATCACCTTTCGTATGACTCAATACGCATAAGCGATCGACTTTGGCTTTCTCACCTGAAATGACTTCAAACGCAAAATCAACTCCCGCTATCTCACATAGTGTTTTATGAAACAGATAGTCTTGTCCGCTAAACGCAACGAAGTCTTCATCATCAACAATTTTTCTTTGCTCTTTAAGGCAGGCTTCAAGGCATTTTGTACCGGTGCTATCACATTGAAGCGCCGCCCTGCGCAGCACCTCAGCCTCTACCGACGCGCGAATAAAACGAGCTTTGTCTATTGCCTGTATCGAGAACTTTCTTACTTCTGTTGCTTTTTGCGGACGAATCACAACCAGCTCCAGAATTTCCAGTCGACTGAACGCGTCGCGCACGGGTTGCCTGGATACATCAAAACGAGCGGCGATATCGGCTTCGGATATTTTGGTACCCGGCAACAAATTTAGAGAATTGATTTCCTGATATAGATGTTCAAAAACCAGGTCAACGCTGGTTCTACGCGTTTGAAATTGTTTAGCAAATTCCATTCGTTATATCTACTCAGTATTCAAGATCAAGTGCCGGACTCCACCGGCGGGTGAGGCCTTACTTTTTTACGCCACATATTGATTGCATTTTGACGATATATCATACTAGTATACCAGGTCGCTGCGGCGGATCCGGAAGAACTTGGGGGCAGAATGTCGGGCGTTCTACTTGAGAACATTTATAAAGCCTACGGCAATATTGAAGTCGTGCATGGCATTGACCTCGCAGTGGCTGAAAAAGAGTTTGTGGTTCTGGTTGGTCCTTCCGGCTGTGGTAAATCAACAACGCTGCGGATGATCGCCGGTCTCGAAGAAATTACGGAAGGTTCCATTAGTATTGATGATCGTGTAGTCAACCGGGTCGCGCCAAAAGATCGCGATGTGGCGATGGTGTTCCAGAACTACGCACTATACCCACACCTGAAAGTTTTCGAAAACATTGCATTCGGGCTTCGCATTCGAAAAGAATCGAAGGAGCACATCAATAAGACTGTGGCAGAAGTCAGTGAAATTCTAGGGCTGACTCCTTACCTTGATCGTCGGCCAGCGGAGTTGTCGGGTGGTCAGCGTCAGCGGGTTGCGATGGGGCGTGCGATTGTAAGACACCCGAAAGTGTTTTTGTTTGACGAACCACTTTCAAATTTAGACGCAAAACTTCGCACCCAGATGAGAGCGGAAATCAAAAGGCTTCACAAACGCCTTGGTGCCACTTCCGTGTACGTTACCCACGATCAGGTTGAGGCAATGACACTGGCTGATCGTATAGTGGTGATGAACGATGGCTACATTGAACAAATTGGAACACCAATGGATTTGTTTATAAATCCGGCCAATACGTTTGTAGCGAGCTTTATTGGCTCACCTCCGATGAATCAGATGCCGGGGAAAATCGCGGCTTCATCCACCGGTTTACACGCAAAGGTTAACGACGTTGCTTTTGCCCTTCCCGGGAATACCAATGTAGAAGATGGGCAACCAGTTATAGTGGGTGTCCGACCAGAACACCTATCCCTGAACAATGGCGATGGCGTTTCACCGATTCCGATTTCACTCGATTTGGTTGAACCTCTGGGTTCCGAAGCGTTGCTACATGCAAGTATTGGTGAGCACTCGATAATTATAAAATGCGAAACTCATGGTGGTATTGATCATTTATCGGGAATCTCACAGGTCTACGCACCAGCGCATCTGGTAAGCGTATTTGATGCAGACACTGGAGCCGCGCTTACCGGAAATTTTGCAGCTGAACAGGCTGGCCATCTGGCAGGTAACCTCGCCTAGTGAATTCCGGCTCTGATAAAACTAACCTGGGCAATCCGAGCCCGGTCAAACCGGTCCCGTCATCGGTCAACCAATCATCGGCTACCCCATCGGTTATCAAGAGGCGTCGAAAACGATCGTTCAAGTACAAGATGATATGGCTGGGTGACCATTTAAAGAACGAATGGCAGTTATACCTGATGCTTGCACCTGCGATCATCTGGTTTCTGTTTTTCCTGTACAAACCCATGTACGGATTGCAGATTGCGTTTAAGGATTACTCGATATTCCGCGGTGTTGCTGCAAGCCCTTGGGTAGGCTTGGAACATTTTCAATCGCTGTTTTCCAATGATCAGTTTATCCGCGCGTTCTGGAA
>CAZGVP010000418.1:0-2921 GCA_964529135.1 uncultured Caulobacterales bacterium
GCGCCAATTGCTTCACATTCAGAACAATATCCGTAACATCTTCACGAACACCAGGAATAGATGAAAACTCGTGAACAACGCCATCAATTTGAATAGATGTGACGGCTGCCCCTTGCAGGGAAGACATTAAAATACGGCGCAAAGAATTACCCAACGTCAACCCGAAACCACGTTCCAATGGCTGAGCAACAAGACTAGCCCGGCGAGATGGATCGGCTCCATGGCTCACTTCAAGATTGTTAGGTTTAATCAGTTCCTGCCAGTTTTTTTCAAGCACAGCTGATAGCTCCATTAAAAATACAAAGCCCTTGCGGGCAAAAAAGGCGCGAACAATGCACCATTAAATATACTCAACCTTTTTCGGGAAATTACACCCGGCGACGCTTACGCGGACGACATCCATTGTGCGGGATAGGCGTAACATCGCGAATCATCTGCACTGTTAAACCTGCCGCTTGCAAAGCTCTAAGGGCGCTCTCACGACCAGAACCAGGCCCGCGAACATCAACATTGACTGATTTTAACCCATGTTCCATTGCTTTTTTAGCCGCATCTTCTGCCGCAAGCTGCGCAGCATAAGGCGTAGATTTACGCGATCCTTTAAAACCCATACCACCAGCTGATTGCCAAGCAATTGCATTGCCCTGCTCATCTGTAATAGTAACCATCGTGTTGTTAAATGACGCATTCACATGCACCACACCCGATGAAATATTTTTACGTTCGCGGCGCTTAACGCGTCCTGCGGGCTGTTTTGCCATGATAGAATTCCTTACTTCTTCTTGCCAGCGATGGCGCGTGCGGGACCTTTACGGGTGCGAGCATTCGTATGTGTCCGCTGACCACGTACTGGCAAGCCGCGGCGATGGCGAAGGCCGCGATAGCAACCTTGATCCATCAAACGTTTGATATTAACGGCTACTTCACGGCGAAGATCACCCTCAACCATGTAATCCCGGTCAATCGCTTCGCGAATACGCAGAACTTCCGCGTCCGAAAGCTCGTTCACACGACGTTCTACTGGAATACTGGTATTTTCACAGATTTCAGCGGCTTTAGCCGGTCCGATACCATGAATATATGTCAGCGCGATAGGCACACGCTTGTTAGTTGGAATATTGACGCCTGCGATCCGTGCCACTGGTATACCTCTTTAATCTTGTTTTCCGCTAAACACGAAAAACTGCCAAAATTACAATGCCTTGGATCGACCGACCCTAACACTAAAGGGTTGCCGCCAAACACTACAAGTTCTGACAGGAAGCGGGGTTGTACGCCCACATTACTCCTGTCGTCAACTGCTATTCCTTGCCAAACCGCTAAGGAAAAGCACTTATTTTCGCTGCCCATGTGTTAATCGATCCATGATCGATGTAGGAGCATTATCGTCATTGTCTGCCGGCCCGTCCGACAGGCTATTTAGAACAGAATCAATCGCCTCTGCGACTTCATCAATAGAGCCCATCCCATCTACGCGATGCAGCTTACCTTGCTCTTCATAGAAGGGAATAAGAGGTGCTGTCTGGTCACGGTAAACTTGCTGACGATGGCGGAAAGTCTCTTCATTATCGTCATCACGTACCTCGCCGCCAGCAGCGAGTGTTTCTTGAATACGGCTGTTCAAGCGCTCAAGGAGTGCCTCTTCGTCAACTTGTAATTCGATAACCCCAGCCACACTTCGCCCCCGCTCGGCCAGCACTCGGTCAATCATCTCGGCTTGCACCAAGGTCCGCACAGCGCCATCTAACACAAACCCGGGCTTACAGTCTGGTGCTTCAATACGATCCTTAATCATGTCTTCGATCACATCATCAGAAACAAGATTACCACTGGCCAAGATTTCTTTAACCTTGAGCCCTAATGGTGTTTCATTTTCTGTATGAGCACGAAACATATCACCGGTTGCGATTTGAGGAATGCCATATCGCGTAGCAAGTAGCTTTGCTTGCGTACCTTTGCCAACACCTGGAGGGCCAAGAAGAATAAGAATCATCGCCTACGCCCACCCTTCAATTTAGATTTCTTGATCAGGCTTTCATATTGCTGAGCAACTAGATGGCCTTGAATTTGACCTACCGTATCAAGCGTCACAGAGACAACAATCAATAGCGAGGTTCCACCAATATAGACCGGAATTGCCGGGTAGTTAAGGCGAAGCAGCTCAGGAAGCAAACAAACGAATGCCAGATAGGCCGCACCAATAACCGTTAATCGTGTCACCACATAATCAAGGTAATTTGCGGTACGCGGACCAGGCCGGTAGCCTTGAATAAAGCCGCCATTTTTCTTGAGATTATCAGCAACATCCTCAGTGTTGAACACAACCGATGTATAGACAAAAGCAAACAGCACAATACCAAGGCCATAGGTCAAAATATAACCAGGGCGCCCTGGCGAGAATGTTTGTTGTAATGATTGCAACCATTCCGGAGAACCCTCACCGATTGCAGCGGCCATAGTTACAGGCAATAAAAGGATGGACGAGGCAAAAATCGGAGGAATAACACCGGAAATATTAAGCTTCAGTGGCAAGTGTGATTTCTCACCTTGCGTCATCCGATTCCCCACCTGACGACGGGGATATTGAACAAGCAAACGCCTCTGCGACCGCTCAATAAAGACCACAAAAGCTATCAATCCGAGTGAGAGCGCAATCACCAGTACTATAATGGCAGGAGGCAAACCACCAACCCGACCTTGATCCAGCAGCCCTACAGCCGCACGCGGCAGTTCCGCAACAATACCGGCAAAGATAATCAGAGAAACCCCGTTACCTATACCACGAGAAGTAATTTGTTCACCCAACCACAAGAGGAACATCACACCACCAACAAGCGTTACGGTTGTAGTAAACAGGAAGAATGGGCCTGGATTTGCAACCACGACGGGCCCGGTTCCGGTACTTGTTTGCAGACTAACAG
>CAZGVP010000419.1:0-2906 GCA_964529135.1 uncultured Caulobacterales bacterium
TAAAAATGGTTGAAGAGGCTGTTCGTAGAGGAGAAACCCAGGCACCCAGACCGTCGCCCCGACTTTGCGACTCACTGGAGATAATGGAATTCCTTACTGAGTGGGAAGCAAGCATCCAATAAATTCTTATAAGACTGTTGGCATTTTCCCAAAGCCACGGTACGCATATTGCCGAAGTGGGAGTGAGTATATGCCGCAAATGAATCTGGAGCGCGCGCGTTATCAGGATATAGGTCTTATCTTGGGACCGATTGTTTTCATCATTTTAATGATGTTGCCTGCGCCAGAAGGTTTGACAGCTGAAGCCTGGACCGTCGCAACCATCGTGATTTTCATGGCGATATGGTGGGCAACAGAGGCGATCCCCGTACCCGCAACCAGCTTAATGCCACTTGTCCTGCTACCGATAACTGGCGTCTCAACAACAGCAGAGGCATCAAATCCTTATACAGACCCAATCATATTCCTTTTACTTGGCGGCTTTATCGCCGCGATGGCGATGGAACGATGGAATCTCCACCGGCGGATCGCACTTAATATTCTATCAAGGGTCGGCGATCATCCTGCGGCCCTTATTGGTGGCTTTATGGCAGCAAGTGCCGTGCTTTCCATGTGGATATCAAACACAGCAACGACCTTAATGATGGTACCGATTGCTTTATCAGTCGCGCAGACAGTATTAGGCAATCGATCAGGTGGTCACACATTCACCATCGCGCTTTTGATGGGCATCGCATGGTCATCATCAATTGGCGGTCTTGGCACCATAATCGGCACACCGCCAAACGCCTTTGTTGTCGCCTTTATGGAACGCGAAGCCGGACGGACAATAGATTTCCTTGAATGGATGATGCTTGGTGTTCCTGTTGTCATCGTCATGGTCCCGCTCGCATGGTTTGTCGTGACCAGAATTGCCTTCAAATTTGATGTTGACGAAGTGAAAGGCGGCGAGGCGGTTATCCAAAACGAGCTTGAGGGGATGGAGAAAATCTCAAAAGCAGAGATGCGGGTTGCAATTGTCTTTGGCCTAATGGCCGTGGCATGGATGACACGGCGGCTTTTAATCACCATTCCAGGCTTAGAGGGTCTATCCAATATGGGAATTGCCATCATGGGAGCGGTCGCGATGTTCCTCGTGCCCGCGGGGAATGGCAAACGTGACTTCCTCTTGGACTGGGAAAGCGCCGTCAAACTTCCGTGGGGGGTGATTCTTTTGTTTGGTGGCGGCCTGAGCTTAGCTGCAGCAATAAAAAAAACCGGCCTAGCAATTTGGCTCGGTGAAGGTCTATCTGTCCTGTCAGGCGCTCCAATCATTCTCTTGATTTTGGCAATTGTGGGCCTTGTTATCTTCCTGACAGAGTTAACATCCAATACCGCGACAACGGCAGCGCTGGTGCCTGTGTTAGCAGCGGTTGCCGTAGCTGGCAGTATCGACCCGATCTTACTTGCAGCACCAACCGCCATGGCGGCGAGCTGTGCCTTTATGTTACCAGTCGCTACAGCGCCGAACGCGGTGATTTATTCAACCGGGCATTTTTCGATCCCTCAAATGGCAAGAGCGGGTCTTTGGCTCAATATCTTTGGCATGTTCGGTATATCTGCACTTTGTTACGCGCTTATCCCGGTGATTTTTGGCTAACCTGCCGGAACGCTTCATTCAAAGGTAAATAGGTCTCCATAAAGGCTTTACGCTCCGCCTCTGTAAATTTCGGATTGGGCATCGCATGATATGCATTTTCCACAAGCTCAAAATCACTGGCCGACAAATCAAGGCCAGCCTCGCGGAGATAATCAGCAACCTCACCATGCTCAAGCCGTCGATCACCATGAGTATGCGATAACCTGACAAGTGATGCCCTGAGCGTCCGGCGCGCTCTCTTGTCGCCATCACCCCAACCAACCTGATTAAGCGCCCAAAAGAGAGTCAGATCGCGCGGCAACATGCTCTCATTCGTCGGTATCTTTTGGGGGCTAAGTGCGTTCGCTGGGATATCCAGGAATTCCGCCAACCATTCGTGAAAACCTCGCCCTTTAATATCATCGAGCCACATGGCATGTGAATTTTTGGCGAGACCGGTAGCATTGAGGTCAGACCATATCCGGTTCCAGTCAAGCAAGCCTTTAGGGATCGATTTCACAAATTCACCAAAGGAGGATTCTAGCCCGCGAAACACGCGGAAGGCATAAAGGGATTGAACCCATTTGTCCTGTGAGCGGACAATCAGTCGCGGATGGATTTCATATTTCATGGACCAACGATCAAGCGCCTGAAAGAAACGCGGTGCCCGTGGATAAAAGCTGAAGGGAATATCCTGACCGGGCATCGTTCCAATCAAGTTTTCTTCGCTGATGATCGCTATGTCAGTTGCGATCTCCTTCAAAAGGCCGCTCAAACGCTTCTCTAGATAAATTTTTCGGGGACTTAAGGCGCTATGGTTCTTCAGCTTTGTGAAATGTCCTTTATAGACTTCACCCCTTAGGTCACTAGGAACCAATAGCGAAACATCATGCTTCATAAGACCGCTTCGAGACAAATCCAGATAGTTTTGAATGGCCGTCGATGCTGCCCGATGCACCCCCATATGAATGATTAGTTTTTTCAAGAAGCATCTTTCATCGTATCGATCACAGCATTTCTATAGACTCTGCTCTAGACTCGCACCCCCAAGCCCCCATATAAGCAGCGCCATGAGCGATACTATAGAAACATATCCATTTCTCAAGATGCACGGCCTCGGCAATGATTTTGTCATTTTCGATGCGCGCGTTAATGGGCTCCAACTATCTGACGATCAAGTGCGCGCTATCGCTGATCGTCGGCGCGGCGTCGGCTGTGATCAGCTTATCCTGATGCGTTACACAAAGACGGCTAATGTATTTATGGAGATCCGCAATGCGGATGGTAG
>CAZGVP010000420.1:0-2888 GCA_964529135.1 uncultured Caulobacterales bacterium
TGGACACCATGTATGGGTCTCTACACCGGAGGATCCGGCGAGTTCTCGTATGGGCGAATCTATTTATTCGTTCGCGATCCGTGAAATTCCGAGCACCTTTAAACGTGGATGGAAGCATGAACGAGAACGCCTTGCAAAAAAGGGCCATGGATTTTACTCGTTACATAATGATGTTTTGCAAGGGTATGCGATTACGGTGATAATCGCCTGTAGTCTGGTTTTGGTTTTTGGATGGATCATGCTTCCCTTTTGGTTCTTTCATCATTGTGCCGGTTGGTACAGCCTGACACAGGCGAATTATGTTGAGCATTATGGTTTGAAACGCCGGATGCTTGAGAACGGAAAATATGAACCGTGTGCGCCGCATCATTCATGGAACACCAATCATATTACGTCCAATCTGCTGTCATTTCATCTGCAGAGACATTCTGACCATCATACTAATCCTCAAAGACCTTATCAGGTATTGAGAGATTTTCCGGATTTACCTCGTTTACCCAGTGGTTATCCAGGGTGTTTTGGTTTGGCTGCTATTCCGCCACTCTGGTTTCGCATCATGGATCCAAAAGTCATGGCATGGGCTGATGGTGATATGGACCGGATCAATCTTTGTCCGAGAAAATTTGACGAAGCAGCGTAATCGGGTGAATTGAGTGCTCTACTGATCTTTATTGTACGACGTGCTCAGAAGATGAACGGCATTGTGACGATATATGAAGATGTATATTGTTAAGCTATAAGCGCTTGAAGGCAGGCTGAAAGCGGGTAGACTAATTTGTTATTCCTCTATCAGGCTGTCAATCGTAACGCTTATGCGCCATTGTGTACACCAGTGAGTGTAATCGACAGTGCGGCGGTTGCACCTGCAAGTTTGATCATGATGTTTAAGGAAACGCCCCTAGGACAATCCGGGACAAAAAGCTATGGTCATCATGCCAACAGCAATTTCGGGCGATAGCAAGATTATCGATAATAGGCTGAATGTGATGATCAGAAGTAAAAAAATTGAGATAGCGCACCAGTAACAAAGGTTTTTGGCATGGCGAACACCCTGGTGAAATCCGCTAGAGTTAATCCAATACCAAGTAAGAACATAAAGAATGCGAGTGCGGTGGGCAGAGCGCTAACCAGTAATTGTTCGGTTGTAGGATGCCGTTTGTTCTGAGTGAGTTGTGCTGAGGGGGATACTTATTGGCTTGTGCATTGCGGTGATGTGCTGTGGAAAAACATTATGGAAGGTTGAAGCCCCTTGCTAGCAACGATGGCAGTAAACTGCTCAAATCAGTCGTAGATTTATCTTTTGAACATGCTAATCTGTCTTAGTAAGGAATCATTAAACTACGATTTGAAGGCACCCCAAATGACGGCGAAAAAGCTGATTTCAGCACCTCTCTCAATCCTGGTGGCGTTGAGTTTAAGCGCTTGCAGCACTTTCTCACCTAAAGTTGTAAATGAGGATGTGGTTCAGCAAGAAAAGCTCGCCACTGCCGGGTGGAGGTCAAAAGCTGAAGATCTCCAGAAAACCGTACTCGAGTTACGCTCTGAAAACACGCGGCTAACAAGAACAGTACAAAGTTTAAAGCGCGATCAGCAAAAAGCTCAATCGGTGCGTGCGAGTATTGAAAAGGAAGCTGAAGAGAAGGCTGCTCTTGAGGCCGCTAAAGCTGAGCGTTTGGAGGTGCTTGTGGTGCCGCCGCCGCCCAAAAATCCCGAATCAATTATTGTCGCCGAAGCTGAAGCAGCACCGCTTTCACCATCAGCTGTGCCTGTAGAAAGCACCCCTCGTCTCGTGGAGCCGAGTTTTGCCGCTGTTGAAGCGGTATTTGAAAATGAGGCGGGAACAAGCATCGAAACCACCAGCGTGCTGTTTGGAGTGCATCTTGCTTCTTATAGGAAGACAGCCGAGGCGATTACTGGTTGGAAAAACCTACAACGTGATAATCCTAACCTGTTGGGATTGCTTGAGCCGCGTGTGGAAAAAGTTACGATTGAAGGGCGTGGGGAATTTTTTCGCCTGATAGCCGGTGGGTTTTCTTCGCAAGCTAAGGCGATTGATCTTTGTTTTACGTTAAAAAAGAAAAAACTTTATTGTGCGTCAACAAATTTCAAAGGCAAACGCTTGGAAATACCTGCTGCAGGATAGTTCTATTCCTTCAATTCGTGCTTTCTCATGAGGCCCCGCATTTGATCATAGGTCAGGTGTAAATATGATGCTGTGCGTTTTTGATTCCAGCCATTTTCTTCGAGTGCCGTACGAACTAGCGTTTTTTCAGACTGGTTCAGGAAGTTTCTAAAATCATAATTCCCTAAAGGCGGTGCAAGATTCTGTTCAGATTGTTTAGGGCTGCTAGTTGTGGCTTTGGGGGATGTGTTTGCGGGTGCTTCAGGCGAACTATAACTACTTTCAAATGGATCAAGGATAATGTCATCGATTGGGCCTGTCCGTTCTGAAGAAACCCATCTGTACAAAGAGCGCTCAACGCTATTTTTAAGTTCACGCACATTACCAGGCCAGGCATGTGAGGTTAAAATTGTCATTGCCTCAACGGAAAATCCATCAAAAGTCATATCAAACCCCATAATCGTGAGTTCGCTTGCGAAGCGCCCCGCAAAATGACTGGCAAGGATCGGGATGTCTTCTTTTCTGGCTCGCAATGGTGGTGCAGTGATGACTTCAAAAGCAAGGCGATCTAACAAATCAGCTCGGAAATTGCCATCGGCTGCCAGTTTGCGCAAATCAATATTGGCAGCAGCGATGACGCGCACATCTGCGCTGCGTGTGGCCTCTCCGCCAAGGCGTTCATATTCACCATACTCAATAATACGCAATAGCTTTTCCTGAATGCGCATGGATGCAGAAGCGATTTCATCCAAAAACAAAGTGCCGC
>CAZGVP010000421.1:0-2888 GCA_964529135.1 uncultured Caulobacterales bacterium
TCTGATTTGGCACCATGAAAAGTGCAATAAAAACAATTAGAAGGCTGAATTTATAGTGCTCTAAATTCTGGCAAATGGCACTCAAAAACAGATGTGAAGACAATGGCTTAGGGGTGGCTTGGCACCAGAGCTTTAATCTTGCCCTCACGGAATCCATATCACCACCAAGACGATCCCTAACAAATCCCTGTCCACAGATGGCTGCCGACGCGCTCATGATGCTGCCCAGATCAGTCTTGCTGATCCTGATAAATCGCGAATGGATTCTGTTCCAAAATATCGTCCGTCCAGAGAATGCGGATGGTCGTTGATGAGAAAAACTTGCGTTTCATCGAGCCTCACACACCCCGACCAGCTTGGGAGTGGCGCTCCATAAAAATCGGTTTCAAGAGCTTGGGCAATTGCCACACCGTTGAGTGATATACGTAAACCTTTACGGCAAACCTTGTCGCCTTGGATCGCGGCAACCCGTTTGATAATCGGCCAGTCAGGGCCGATATATCCATGGCCCGCAATCCATTTCGCCGTCGCCGAATTGCCTTTCAGGATTGCCCAGTCGCTTTTTGAAACGGTCGATGATGTCCAGAGATAGAGACCTTTTGGCGCGCTATCGGTCTTGTTCCAGATGACAAGCGGGAGACCAGGAAAGAGGAAGGTGTAGCTAATTAAAACTAACGCAAAACCAGCGATGCTATAGATGATTTTGATGCGTCTCATTGTGCTTTGGCGCTCGTGGAGAGATAGGTTCTGCGCTCAGACCAGGCATCAAGATCGCAGCGTTTATATTTTACCCGCCAGCCATGTTTGCGATAAGCAGGCCCGCGTCCTTCACTGCGATATGTGTCCAAAGTTGACCGTGCAATGCCAAGATAAGTGGCCGCTTCTAAGACATCCATATAGGGCGATTGATTGCGGTTCTGGTGCTGTTTCTGTGTCATCATTAACCTCCATCACTATTTTGAAAACAAGGTTAATTCTGTCACCACCTGCTAAATCTGGGGAGTATCGAAGTGATTATGGTTAACAACGATACCCATGAAATCACTTAGAATTTCATCAAATCAAGATAGCCGCCATTCATCAGGTCGAGCCCTTTTTTCCGTGCTCTGACCATGCGGTTTTTCATGGATTTGTCAGGCTCGCTAAAACGCTCTTCGGTTGCTTTTTGACCATAAATCGCAATCGCGGTTTCGCGATATCCTTGCCCGGCAAGATAACAGTCGAGCGCGATCAACGCATCGCGAAGGTGCGCTGTTGAGGTAGACCATCCCTCCAATTGCGCCGCGTTTCCGGTGTGTGCATCATAGAGTTTTGCCAGCCGTTTTATCGTGGCAAATTTGGCATCAATATGCCCAAAGCCTTCAAGGACAAATTTCAGTTTTACATCTCCATCAAGCAATGTGTGGCCGCGGCAACGCATTTGCACAACCCTGTGTCCACGTTGAATAAGAACGTGTTCGTGACCTTCAGCATCGGTCAGATGGATACGTTTTGAGCGCAGTAAGGCAAGGTCAAACAGCCTGTCAAACATGCCCTTTGTCTCGTCTCCATTTAGCGGTTGCGCCTCGACTGTAATCACTTGCGGGCTAACAGTTTCACACCAGAAGACAGGCGCGGTGAGGGCTGTCTGATTGGGGCTTGTAAAGAACAATAAGCCCCATTTTTCCGCTTCCGGTTCTGGTCGTTTCAGTTTCAGAAATTCCAAACCTTCTGCGCCCATCTTGCGCGACAGTGCGCCTTCCATATGCCGCCCATAATCAGTTTCATAATCTGGATTGCGACGCAAAAACTCCCACGCCCAGCGTGTTTTGGGTAAGGTCCGCATATACTGAAGAGAGCTGATCGCTTCTGTTTTTTCTGACCGCACTCTTGGCACCTATGACTATAATTCTGCTCACAAAACAATCCTAAGTTAATTTAGATTCTTGGGAGAAAAAAGAGCAATATTACTGTTTGTATTCAAAAAAATGTCAGAAAAACCCGATCTTTATTTGATCGGGTTTTTCCATTTTTGCGTCTCTATTTGGCGTTCCACAAGAGAACGAATTTTCCGTCTTGTCCTTTGACCGGTGCCAGATTGGCGTAGATTTCTGTTTCGCCAAAGGCCGGATTAGACAGGGTTGCAGAAAGATATTCTTCTCCGGTTGTCTTATTTTGGACGATCCAGACGCCGCCAATCTCAAGACCTGTTTTTGCATAAATCCGGTAGGCGGGATGACGGTCGGTTTCTTTTTGCTCATTGGTCACAATATCAACCGATGCCTTTGCCGTCAGTGTTGCGATCGTGCCTTCAAAGCCGCGTTCTGTTGCGCTGAAATATCCAAGTGCTCTAGCCATTTTTCATACTCCTTTTTGGTTTGGTCGGGAGCCTGTTGCCCTCCGACGCTAAACCGTCCAGCCGATGCCCACACGCCTCCAGCCCGTCAGGGCCGAGCATTGCGAGACGCCGGAGACCGCAAAAATTTTGCCTTGCGCGAGGAATGCCTGAATCGTCATGCGCCGCGCAGCGGCACTTTAAAAAATCAATCAGGCAGGGGAAAATTTTTCGGGCGCAGGCTTTGGTAGGGCGTGGGGGTGTCGGCTAGGTTTCATTGCGCGGTGGGGATCAGGCTTTTGTCTAAATCAGAGTTTGGAGGAGATAATTGGCAGGTCTGCTTGGCGACTATATGTTCAGCATTGCAGATAAACGCTATTGCGCGCGGCTCGCTGCTGATTGCAGAGCGCTTCACTCTTGGCTTGTGGCGAGAGGGAAAGAAACCGCCACAGTTTGGCACCGTAGCGGTTTCCATGCACCTGAACGGAGGCAGTGATCAGGCGGCTTTTCGGCTTGGCCTTACATCTTCAACCGGAGGGGCATAAGGCTTTATGCGTTTAAATAATCCAGCAAT
>CAZGVP010000422.1:0-2875 GCA_964529135.1 uncultured Caulobacterales bacterium
TAGAACAACATTCCCTCGCACGCGCTGCACAACTTGGTAGCCATGATCGGTGCAAAGAGAGAGAAGAATTTCTTCATCTTTAGCGTGCGCTATTTCCATAATAATGAGAGATGGATGAAATTTTGTCGCGGTTTGCTTGAAAAATGCGTTTAAAACTATTTTTTCATGACCTTCAATATCAATTTTTAATGCGTCAACACGAGGGAATTCAGCCATTTTGATGATTTCAAAAAGTGTTTTCGCTTTTACTGTTACTGCTGCATGTTTTAAGGAAGTGATATCTTCGTATATTCTACTTTCGCCTAAATTTTCCGTATGGGGAGAAAATTGAACAACACCTGGATTGCCTGAAAGTGCCAAAGGAAAAACTATAGCGTTTTCAATGTTTGATGCTTTCAGATTAAATTCCAATCTGGATCGTACAACATCACCAGGTTCAATGCATGCAGCGTGAACTTTTTTGTTGGCTGCCAGTGCACAATGGTATGCAAACAATGTAAATAACCCCACATTCGAGCCTGCATCAACAAAATAGAAGTCATCATGTGGGTGGTGCAAAATATGTTCTTTAAGCTGAGATCGTTCTTTTGCCTCCCAGAGGTGAGGGGTTAAGAAAACTCTCTTTTCGCAGATATTATCATAAGGGTGCAGTCTGGCTCTCTGAGTATTGAAAACAGTAAGATCGCGGGGTTGTTGTTTTTCAGCACCTGCAATTGATTTCAAAACGGAGCGAGCAAGTTTACTGATTGGGTCACGGCCAAAAATTGCGCCGAGTTGTTGCGCGATTTTTTCCCTTTTGGTTAGGGCGTAGGTGCCAAATGGGGCTTCTTTCATCTCCAATGTTCCGCAATCCATGGTGTAGGGCGGATATGTTTGTAATGGCGTTTATACCATGGCGCCTGCCAGTGACCATCACGGGCTTCATCAGGGTCTGGATGACCTGTAAAGGCTACGATTCTTGCTGTTGATGGTAGTTGAGGGGCCTTTACCCAATTTATGGGAAAAGGGGGCAGTAGGGAGTGTTTGAAGCTAAGGCACCATTTTGATGGCCAGAATTTTTGTTCTGGAATATGATGAGATATAAATTGTTGTTCTATTCGGAAATTAGAAAGTACTTTTTCTGGGTCGTCAGTAAAAGAGGAGAAGATTGTTTCGAACCGTCCAACAGGAATGCGGAATACGGATGTGTTTCCGATTTTTTTTCCCGGTTGAGTCCAGTTTTCGATAACGCAATATTGTCCTGGTTCGTAAGTGAAAAACGGATCGAGATTACCCGTAACTACAAGATCAAGGTCGAGCACGAGCACATCGCCTGTGATGATATCGGCTAGTGGAACCTGCCATAAAGAAAGTTTGCGCCATGGGGTTATTGCGACCCGGTCTGGCAAGGTTATGGAGGGTAATGGATGGGTTTCGACGCTGGTATGGATATCTGAGTTATCATCAGTAAAGCAGATGAAACGAAAAGGGCGGTTCATATTGCGTGCAACCGCTGAGTAGAGCCTGTTGACGAACTCTGGTCCATAACGGGTTCCCCATTTCATACAAGCAATAACGGGTCTGGTTTCAGGCATGGATGAGGATCTCGTGGGCTATGAAAATCAAGGCACTATGATTTCTATACCAGACGTAACTATTTTTGCCACGCTACAATCAACCACCCTGGAATGGGTTGGCCTTCTTCGGTACGAACGGTGATAGGCTCAAAATTAGTAATATCTGTGAATTTATTGGTGTGCAAAAGCTCTCGAAGATAGCTGGCCTGGTGGGCAAACCGCTGATTTGGTGTGACGCACCATGGTTGCCCTTTAAAGTCGACATCAGGCAGTGTTTCACACGAAAAGGCAAACCCTCCACCAGGGTTAAGGTTTGCAGAAACACCAGAAAATAATGCCTCCAAAGCCCCAATATAGGGCAGCACATCTGTGGCTACAATCAGATCAAATGGTTGATAGTCAGGACCTTCTGCTCTCTGCCATTCCTCCAGAAAATGCACCGCTTCATTTATGAACAGGGCGTCATAACATTCACGTTCATCAGCGATGTCGATCATATTGGTGGAGATATCAACGCCTGTGGTGTGATCGCATATTGGTCCCAAGGTCAGGCCAGAGAGGCCAGTGCCACAGCCCAGATCAAGCATTTTCGGGAACTGACGGTTTATAGAAAGTAAAATCTCGCCAAGATTTACAGGCACTGCATAACCAAGATCACCAGTGAGTATTTTATCGAAATCATTGGCGTGTTGGTCAAATAAGGTGGCTACATAGGCATCTGGGGCCTTTTGTGGATTGTTACCCATTCCTAGAGAGGCAAGTCTAACCGATGCACCGCAATGATCTTGTGGGTCTAATAAAAGACATTGGCGGTAAAGGGAGGCAGCTTGAACGTGTTGGCCAGACTTTTCAAAGGCAAGGGCCTTTCCATAGAGTTCACCTAGTTTTTCCTGAATATCATCATGTAACATAGAAAGAGCGATAGCATATCTATTCGGCTAGTCCAGCGGTGGGTTAAGGTGTAGCAGGTAGCTGGCCCCATCATTATTGTGAGGGCTAAGTTTGGGATGTGAAATCAATGGTAAAAATAAACAAGGGTCAGAATTTCAAACCGGAAACACTTGGTGTCATATCTGTTCTTGATACAGAGGAAAAATCGGGAGATGTTGCACAGGCAATCCACTTGTCGACAACTTTTCGCCATGGGCCAGCCTACGAGCCGATCTCCGGGTATACTTATGCACGAGACAATAATCCAAATGTTGCTGCACTGGAAAAGGGATTGGCGGCCTTAGAGCAAGGAAAAACGGCTATCGTATTTGGCTCTGGTGTTGCTGCAGGGGCCGCGATGTTGCAAACATTGCCGGCGGGGGGCCGGG
>CAZGVP010000423.1:0-2864 GCA_964529135.1 uncultured Caulobacterales bacterium
TGTCACCGACAACAAGCAGCGTAACGCTAGTATTTTTCATATAGAAAATCTCTAATTTTACATGCCTGCAGGAGCAGCGTGAGAAATACGGCGCGTATTAAACCGGTAAAACTTGTGGGTGCCGATCGTTGCAGTCGGGGATAGATTTTCAGCCCAGGGTGGATCGACATAATCAGCATGATAATGCGTGGCTTCACGACTTACAGGGATATGTATACCTGCAAGAATAGAACCCGCAAGATTTTCAGAGGCAACCCACAAGCGGTTGCGCGCATTCAACTTCACACCATCCATTGATCCATCACAGGTAAAACTGAATTGACATCCTGTCACACGCTCAGATCCCTGAAACACAACTTCGCAAATCGTATCGGGGTAAAACCGACTATCGACCCGGTTTAGCACTACGTCAGCCACCGCAAGCTGACCAATACGCGCTTCTGAACGAGCTTCAAAATAAATTGCTTTAGCAAGACAATTACGTTCTTCCGCATTAATCTTGGCGACTTTCAATTCTGAAAAATCATACTCAACAAGGTCGCTCAGTAGATCAGATTGACCAAAAGCAGCTTTCAAATAACTTGCCTCCGGGGCATTTCTAACTGACGAGGCAGCTTCACGGGTAGCAGCCGTCTCTCTCGCTATGAATGTTGTATAATCAGCTAAAAGTTGAACCTGATCAGCTGCGCTTAATTCAGCGCGTACCGCTCTTCGCTCCCTTTCAACAGAAAGCGTAGAGCCATAAGCACTGGCGAGCGCCATAAGCGCGATCACACCAACAGCTACAGTCGCACGCATTGACCAGTTTAACTGCCAACCATAATAGGCATATGTTGATATATCTTTTTTCAACACTCGCGTTCCCTGGATCTGTTACAATCCATTACATTTTCTCAAGCCAGTAATCGCCCCGCCAGACAGATGTTCTGCGAAGCATGATAGCGACCAAAGGTAAGTTTAAAATTACAACTGCTTCCTAATTAGACATTCCGCCACCAATTGTCGGAATATGGTGTCTGGCCAGCCGGAAGGCAAGCCCAAATTCGCAGGTTAAGGGTTTGTTAATCTTTAATAAATTACGCATTAGCTATTGTTTTTAAACAATATTTTTAACCGTAACAATTCGTGTTAACCACGTAAGTAACTCAATACGCAGTTTTTTAACTGTTCATTCAACTTTATAGGCAGGCCAGCCAAGTTACAGAGCAAGCTTTGCCTGCGCTGCCGCTAAGCGCGCAATAGGCACGCGGTATGGCGAACAAGACACATAAGAAAGTCCTAATGATTCCACAAAACTGATAGAATCAGGATCACCACCATGCTCTCCGCAAATACCCAGCTTAATATCAGGTCTGGTTTTACGGCCCTTTTCAACAGCAATCTCAACCAGTGCACCAACACCTTCCCGATCAATTGTCACAAACGGATCTCGCTCGAAAATATTGTGACGCAGATAATCCGGCAGGAACGTCGCACTATCATCGCGTGAAAGGCCAAAAGTAGTTTGCGTCAAATCGTTTGTTCCAAAAGAGAAGAACGCGGCTTCTTGCGCAATATCATCAGCTGTCAGGGCTGCACGTGGCAACTCAATCATCGTTCCCACAAGATAATCAATGTCAATACTCTTTTCATGAAGCACATCTTCAACCACTTTATCCACTCGCCTCTTTAGGAGTGAAAGTTCTTCCCGTGTAGCCACTAAAGGTATCATGATTTCTGGCGTTACAGTTTCACCCGTTTCACCTGCAACAGTACAAGCAGCTTCGATGATGGCGCGCGCCTGCATCTCATAAATTTCAGGATATGAAACACCAAGGCGGCACCCCCTGTGGCCAAGCATGGGGTTAAACTCTTGCAGCTTGTGAGCACGGGTTTTCAATTTTTCCGCATCCATACCAGACGCTTTTGCCACCTGTTCGATTTCGGTATCAGAATGAGGCAAAAATTCATGTAATGGCGGATCCAGCAAGCGTACTGTGACAGGCAAACCTTTCATGACACGAAATATATTTTCAAAATCTTCGCGTTGCATCGGTAAAAGTTTAGCGAGCGCACTTTCGCGGCCTGCTTTATCTCCTGCCAAAATCATTTCGCGAACAACTACAATCCGATCTGAATCAAAAAACATATGCTCCGTACGGCAAAGCCCGACGCCTTCTGCACCAAAATCGCGTGCAACCTGGACGTCATGAGGTGTATCTGCATTCGTCCGGACTGTCATCCGTCTTGCTTTATCAGCCCATCCCATCAATTTGGCAAAATCTCCCGACAAGACCGGATCCCGTGTTGCAACTTTACCGAAGAAAATTTTTCCTTCCGCGCCATCTACAGTAACGTAATCACCTTTTTTTACGGTCCGCCCGCCAACGGAAAATTCACTCGAAGCGTTATCAATTTTCAAATCACCAGCACCACAAACACATGGACGCCCCATACCGCGTGCAACCACAGCTGCATGTGAAGTCATACCTCCTCGAGCCGTCACGATAGCTGCTGCTGCATGCATGCCATGTATATCTTCAGGGCTGGTTTCAACGCGAACCAAGATCACTTTATGGCCCTCCTGAGCTAGTCGTTCGGCTTCATCAGACGAAAACACCACTTCGCCGGATGCAGCGCCCGGTGATGCAGGCAATCCTGACAATAGCAAATCACGCGGAGCATCGGGATCAAGCGAAGGGTGTAATAGTTGATCAAGGGAAGATGGTTCAACACGCATCACCGCTTCATCCTGGGTCAACAACCCTTCCTCACACAGATCAACTGCAATTTTCAGCGCTGCATTAGCAGTCCGCTTACCATTGCGTGTCTGCAACATCCAGAGCTTGCCCTCTTGAATGGTAAACTCAATATCTTGCATATCA